>JAFAHP010000415.1 GCA_019237175.1 Alphaproteobacteria bacterium | reverse complement strand
TCGGATCTGAGCAGTCGGAGACCGCCTCTACCAGCAGGGTCGAAGTCTTCCGCGGTTACGTTTTGACCATCCGACCATCCCGGCGCAGGCCGGGATCTATGTCAACCATAGGCACCGGCCTTCGCCGGTGTGGACTGAGTAGCATGGCTGCTGACCGGTGCGGCTACACGGCCGAGGAAGGCGCGGATGTGATCATCAACGCGGGGGTCGTTCCGGAGGAGCCGGCTAAATTCCCCTTGCAGGCCGCCGTGGCTTTTGTAGACACGTCCACTGGTTTCGAAGATCAGAGCCTGCGCCGCGTGAAACCCGGCCAGATAAGCGGTGCGACCGGCCGGCTCATAAAGACGAACGCCGAAAATCGTTTCGGCTTGGTCGAGGAGTTCCCGTGCCTTTTCGAGATAAGCCGCCGTCTGTTCCTTCACACGTCAGTCCCCTCCGCCCGGATTGCGTACATCAGCGGCATGCGCGGATCGTTGTAGAATCCAGCCGGGTAAGGCATCGCGTGAATGAATGCGCCGGTTTCGTCGAGAATAGCGATGCTGAGGTCGGCCAGCCGGTACAATTCGGTCGAAGTGCCTGGCGTGTAGCCGTGCAAAAACACCGCAATGTCATAGTCGGAATCTTCGCGCGCATCACCCCGCGCCCGCGAGCCGAACAACACCACGCGCTCCAGCCGGTCGCCGTACATTTCAGCGAGCGCCGCTCGAAAGCGGGTGAGGATCGGGTTATTCTGCGGTGGCTGGTCAGTCACGTCGGGGATGGTAGTACAACTGCGGACCAGCTATTCCGCCGCGCCCACCGCCGGGAGCAGCCGAAGCGGTTCGATTTCGTCGCGGCGATAGGGGAAGCCCAGCGCTCCGAGCGCGACCGCCGCCCCGCCGACCGCCAGCGCCTCGAACAATGTGCGGAACCCGCCGTGCGCGTGCATCACCGCAACCAGCGGGATCGCGGTCGCCGCAACCCCGAACGACAAGAGATAGCGGACCGCGTAAACCCGCGCGCGCCATTCGGCTTGGGCATAGCGCGCGACCATCGCGTCGTTGAACGTGATCTGTCCAAACAGCGCGAAGACAAGGGCGGCGAGGACGATAATCAGCCCCCAGCCGGCGGTCCGGGAGGCGACTAGCAACAGCGGCGCCTGAAACAAGGCCACCCCGAGAAAGCCCACCTTGAGCGGATGACGGTCAACAAGCCGCCCCATCACCAACTGTGCCATCGCTCCGACGATATAGACCGCGCAAACGAGAAGGCCCACACCCAACGTCGAGCCGGACAGCTGCGGCAGCCGCTCAGCGACCATTTTTGGCAAGGCCACGGTCGCTGCGTTGAACACGACCCCGCCCGCCAGCGTGACCAGCATCAGGATCAGAAAGGCCCGGACGACGACGGAGCGCGGAAAACGGGCATTGCCCGCCAAGGCAGATCTGCTGCGGTTGGCTTCCGGCGGAACCATGGTGACAAAGGCGATCCCGATCGCCAACGCCAAGGTGCCCGGCAGAATGAAGGCCCAGCGCCAGCCGAACCATTGGGTTACGGCTCCGGTCGCGATCGCCGCAAACGCTACGCCGAGATTCCCCCAGACGCCGTTGATGCCGATGGCGCGGCCGACGCGCTCGGCGTATCCGACCAGCATCGCGGTTCCCACCGGGTGGTAGATTGAGGCGAACAGCCCGATCGCCGCAAGGCCGGCGGTGAGCTGCAACGGTGTGCGGGTCAACCCGGTGGCGATTGTTGCAACGCCGATGCCGAAGAAAAAGATTGCCATCATGTTGCGCCGGCTCCAGCGGTCGCCAAGCCAGCCGGCCGGTAACGATCCAGCGCCGAACATAATGAACCCGCCCAACGCCAGCGCGATCAGCTCGCTGTATGGCCGGGCGAAGTCAGCCTGCATGCCGAGCACCGCCGTCGGGAAGATCAGCATTACCATGTGGTCGATCAGGTGCCCGATGTTGATAAACCCGATGACGCGGGACCGTGCGGTCATGGCTTCACCATCGCTAGCCGCTTGGACCCGGATTAGATACTGCGTCCGATCTTATTGGTGCAGTCAATAATCGTCGTGGAACGGACAACATGAAGAGCACCAACCGGGACGATTACCAGGATACGCCGCGGCCTTTTGCGGGCATGGCAAAGGATTTTGCCGATGGCTCGCGGATCGAGCCGCATTTCCACCCACGTGCGCAGCTGACCTGGGCGGCGGCCGGGGTGATGACCGTCACCGCCGCGCGCGGCACCTGGATCGTCCCGCCAAACCGCGCGTTGTGGATCCCAGCCGGGACCGAACACGCGATCCGGATGTCGGGTGCCGTCGCCATGCGCGCTATTTATGTCGACGCCGTGGTGGCCGAGGCGGTCGCCGTGGACTGCAAAGTGATTTTGGTGTCGCCGTTGCTGCAGGCACTGATGCTGGAGTTGGTGGCGGCACCGCTCGATTATGACACATCTGGGCGAATGGGCCATGTCGAAGCGCTCTTTCTCGATGAAATCCGTACCCTGGACGCCCAGCCGCTGCACATTCCGATGCCGCGGGACAAGCGGCTGCGCCGGGTCTGCGAAGGGCTGCTGCGCGATCCCGGACGGCGCCAGACATTGGCTGAGTGGTCGGCGGTCGCCGGGGCCAGCAGCCGGACATTGGCGCGCCTCTTCGAGCGCGAAACCGGCTTGCGTTTTGTCGATTGGCGCAACCAAGTCCGGCTCGCCGAGGCCCTGGTGCGGTTAGCACAAGGGCAGGATGTCGCCGCCGTCGCGCGGGCTGCCGGTTATGACAGCCCCAGTGCCTTCAGCGCGATGTTTCGCACGACGCTCGGCAAGACACCGCGCGATTATTTCGATTAGGATAGAAGCCGATCACGACCCTCTCATCATAGCCAAACCTGGCTTCGGCTATCGGTTTAAACAACCTGACTGGACTCGGGCGACGGTATTTCGTGAGCTTCAAGCCCTCAGCGCGTCCCCGACGCTGGTGACTTGTATGGCTTGACGTCGATCTCACCCTCCCGCCGCCGCATTGTGTAAGCGTCGTACCATGCTTGCATGTTGAGCAAGGTTTCCATCTTCACGCCGAACGCCTTCTCGATCCGCAGCGCCATTTCCGCCGATAATGAGGCCTTGCCGGTGATTACGTCCGAGAGAATACCGCGGCGGACGTCGAGCGCCTTGGCCGCCTCCGTCACTGACAGGCCGAGTTCGTCGAGAACTTCCTCACGGACGAATGCGCCGGGATGAGGCGGGGCCATCCCTACTCTGACGGGTTCTCGGCTATTCAATGGTAATCCTCCAAGTCGAGGTTGCAAATTTCGCCTTGTAGAATATCAAAGGTCAGTCGCCAATTTCCGCTAACCGAAATACTCCACGTGCCGGCGCGATCGCCGGTGAGCCGGTGAACTCGCCAGCCAGGCGGCCCGATTACGCCATTTATGTCGGCGGCTGCGGTCAGCGCGGCGAGAATGTTGCGCAGCCGCCGCACAAGATCATTACGGAGTTCCCGGCTGTCGTCGTCTTCGATAAGGCGCAACAGGCCACGGTGCCGAACGCTCCGAATGATCATGCGACAAAGAATGTACGCCGCAACCCTACGCTCGCTAGTCCTGACGCACCACTGCTCCGCGGATCACTCAGGACAGCCCAAGAGCACGGATTGGTGGTTCGATCGCGGTCTTATCCGGCGAAGGCCGGGATGCCGGTCTGGGCGCGGCCGAGGATCAGCGCGTGAATGTCGTGGGTGCCTTCGTAGGTATTGACGGCTTCGAGGTTCATTACGTGACGGATCACATGGTATTCGTCGGAGATGCCGTTGCCGCCGTGCATGTCACGCGCCACCCGCGCAATCTCGAGCGCCTTGCCGGCGTTGTTGCGTTTTATCAGCGAGATCATCTCGGGGGTGGCGCGCCCCTGATCCTTGAGACGTCCGACGCGCAGGCAAGCGTTCAGTCCGAGCGCGATCTCGGTCTGCATATCGACGAGCTTTTTTTGGACCAGCTGGTTGGCGGCGAGGGGGCGGCCAAATTGGCGGCGTTCGAGAGTGTAATTGCGCGCCTGATGCCAGCAGAATTCGGCCGCACCCATCGCACCCCACGCGATGCCGTAACGCGCGTTATTGAGGCACGAGAACGGTCCGCTCAACCCGTTGATCTCGGGCAACCGGTTTTCTTCGGGCACAAAGACGCCATCCATGACGATCTCGCCGGTGACCGAGGCGCGCAGACTGAACTTGCCTTCGATCTTGGGAGTACTCAGCCCCGGCATGCCGCGTTCGAGAATAAAGCCGCGGATGACGCCGTCCTCGGTCTTCGCCCAAACCACAAAAACATCGGCAATCGGGGCGTTGGTGATCCACATCTTGGCGCCATTGAGGCGATACCCGCCGGCTACCGCTGCAGCGCGGGTCGTCATCCCGCCCGGGTCGGAGCCGTGATCCGGCTCAGTCAAGCCAAAGCAGCCAACCCACTCGCCCGACGCGAGTTTCGGCAAATATTTCTGGCGCTGTGCCTCGGTGCCGAAATCGTAGAGCGGATACATGACCAGGCTCGATTGCACGCTCATCGCTGAACGGTAGCCGCTGTCCACGCGCTCAACCTCGCGCGCAATCAGCCCGTAACACACATAACTGACGCCGGCGCAGCCATACCCTTCGATGGTCGCGCCGAGAACGCCTAACGCGCCCATTTCGGTCATGATCTCGCGATCGAAATATTCGCGCCGGTTGGCCTCGATGACGCGTGGTAACAACCTTTCCTGGCAATAAGCACGAGCGCTGTCACGCACCATCCGTTCGTCTTCGCTCAGCTCTTCGTCGAGCAAAAGCGGATCGGCCCAGTCGAACCGCGCCGCCGTGGCCACCCCTCCGCCGCCCGTATGCGGAGCCGGCCTAGCACTGCTTTGCATCGAGAACCTCGGCACTGGATCACGCGGCCACACACATATATCGCGTCCGCATTCAGCCGCGGGATAAATCTGCTCTCGCCCGGCGCAGGCCGAGCCGGAAACAAGGGGATTTGATAAGGCCGAGAGGATTATCTCGGGTGCGCGCTATTTTTTCATGCCGGCGAGTTGCCGCCCGGTGCCCCGGCCGAGCCCGATCTTTTTTGCAAACGCAGAGCGTTGCTCGGCATAATTGGGCGCCACCATCGGGTAATCCGGCGGCAATCCCCAGCGCGTTCTGTATTCGTCGGGCGTCATGTTGTAAGTCGAGCGCAGATGCCGTTTCAGCATCTTCAGTTTTTTGCCGTCTTCCAGGCAAATCAAATAATCGGGCGTAATCGATTTCCGGATCGCCACCGCCGGTTTTGCCGGCTCCGGGGTCGGTTCGGGGACTGGGCCTTCCAACCCCTTCAAGGAATTATAAACGGCGTTGATGACCTCGGCCAGCTGCGCTGTCGGCAACGTATTGTTGCTGACATAGGCAGCCACCACGTCTGCAGTCATCCGCAACAACTCTTCGTCCGCCATTTTTGGCGCTGCTGTTTCTGCCATCTTTCGCCTCAGAGAAGCCCAAATGTGCACACCAATGACGATAATTACCGCACGAATATCTGCTGTCAACGGAAACCTATGAGGGAGGATAGTAATTGTAATTTACCGGCGCAGGCAACGACTTGACGTAGCTCACCAAGGCGGCGTCACTTGCTGAGTGCGCGCACGCGCCATTACTAAAAGTCGGGCAGTTCAAAAAGCACGCGCCCGCCGGGCTGGCCATCCATGCTGCGAGGTCTAAGCGGCTGCGAATTTCACGCGACTTCTGGTAGGTAGTTGGCAGATGAGGGCGAAATATGGTAGACGCTCGAGCCAGGCTTGTTCAGCGCTGATGGCCGGACCGGATGGCCCGATTGCCGAGTCGCTCGTTTTTTGCCGAGGTGGCCGATGGTCCTATCCGCACGATTGTCTGGCGCGCCGGCCCGCCGCTCGAGCATTTCTCGATTATCGTCGAGCGATCCGGAGGTTGCCAAGGCGGTCAGCGGCGAACTGCTCCGCCAGCAATCCCAGATCGAGTTGATCGCCAGCGAAAATATTGTTTCAGACGCGGTCCTCGAAGCACAAGGTTCGGTTCTCACCAACAAATACGCCGAAGGCTATCCCGGCCGACGCTACTACGGCGGTTGCGAGTTTGTGGACGTTGCCGAGCAATTAGCGATCGACCGCGCCAAACGACTGTTTTGCTGCGCCTTTGCCAATGTCCAGCCGCACTCGGGCGCGCAAGCAAATCAGGCGGTCTTTCTGGCATTGCTGAGCCCGGGCGATACGATCCTCGGCATGTCGCTGGCCGCGGGCGGCCATCTGACCCACGGGGCCAGGCCCAATCTGTCGGGGAAGTGGTTCAACGCCCTCGCCTACGGCGTCCGCCGTGAGGATGCACGCATCGACTTTGACGAGATCGACCGACTCGGGCGCGAGCATCGGCCAAAGCTGATTATCGCCGGCGGCAGCGCCTATCCGCGGATCATCGATTTTGCCCGGTTTCGTGTGATTGCCGACGAAATCGGCGCGTTTCTGATGGTCGATATGGCCCATTTCGCCGGCCTCGTCGCCGCTGGAGTGCATCCGAGCCCGCTGCCCCACGCTCATGTCGTAACGACAACGACGCACAAGACATTGCGCGGGCCGCGCGGCGGTTTGATCCTCGCCGCAGACGAAGACATCGGCCGGCGGATCAACACCGCGGTTTTTCCTGGCCTCCAGGGGGGGCCGCTGATGCATGTGATCGCGGCCAAGGCAGTAGCCCTCGGCGAGGCGCTGCAGCCGGCATTTGCGCGTTACGCCGCGGCTGTCGTCGAAAATGCCCAAGTACTTGCCGCGACTTTGGCGCATGCTGGACTGGCGATCGTCTCGGGCGGCACCGACACGCATTTGATGCTGGTTGATCTGCGCCCGCTGGGGCTCACCGGACGCGACGCCGAGCTTAGCCTCGAACGCGCCGGCATCACCTGCAATAAAAATGCAATCCCGTTCGACCCGGAAAAGCCGACCGTCACTTCCGGGATCCGGCTGGGCTCGCCCGCCGCGACGTCGCGCGGCTTTGGCGTCGCGGAATTTCGCACCGTCGGCCGGATGATCGCCGAGGTGCTGCACGGGCTCGCCCGCGGCCGCGCCGACAACGGCGCCGCCGAGGCTAAGGTACGCGAGGAAGCTCGCGCGCTGTGCGCCAGATTTCCGATCTACGAGCATGCCGGTGTCTGAACCCGGAGCAAAAACGGGAGGAGCAGATGCGCTGTCCGTTCTGTGGAGCCGAGGACACTCAGGTCAAGGATTCGCGCCCGACCGATGATCGCGGCGCGATCCGGCGGAGGCGCTTCTGTCCCAATTGTGCAGCGCGATTTACGACCTTCGAGCGGGTGCAACTGCGAGACCTGACCGTGATCAAGAAAAACGGGCAGCGCGAGCCGTTCGATCGCGACAAACTCGCCCGCTCGATTTATATCGCCTTGCGCAAGCGGCCGATCGAGCCCGAGCGGGTCGAGCGCATCATCAACTCGCTCGTCCGCCAATTGGAAAGTTCGGGCGAGACCGACATACCGAGCGACATGATCGGCGGTCTCGTCATGGAGGCGCTGTCGAGCCTCGATCAGGTGGCCTATATTCGCTTTGCTTCGGTCTATCGCAATTTCCGCGAAGCCAAGGATTTTGGCGATTTTGTCGGGCGGATAGCGGCGGATGGCGAGTGAGGCCGGCGATCACAGCAGCACGTGGCAGGATGAAGACGCCGATCGCAGGTGGATGTGCGCGGCGCTGGCGCTGGCGCGCCGCGGATTGGGCAACGTCTGGCCGAACCCGGCGGTTGGCTGCGTCCTCGTGCGCGACGGCCGGGTTGTTGGCCGCGGCTGGACCCAACCCGGCGGCAGGCCGCACGCCGAGACCGAAGCGTTGCGCCGGGCCGGAGCCGCGGCGCGGGGTGCTACGGCTTATGTCAGTCTCGAACCATGCAGCCATTGGGGCCGCACACCGCCTTGCGCCGAGGCACTGATCGACGCCGGCATCGGCCGTGTCGTCGCCGCCATCGAAGACCCCGACTCACGGGTCGCCGGTGCGGGTATTCGCCGGCTGGGTGCCGCCGGCGTGGCGGTGGAGCGTGGACTCGGCGCCGCCGAGGCTGCCGAGATCAACGCCGGCTTTCTAACCCATCGGCGGCTCGGACGCCCGCTTGTCACCCTCAAGCTCGCGACCTCGCTCGATGGCCGCATCGCGACCGTCACCGGCGAAAGCCGGTGGATCACAGGAGCTTCATCCCGCGCCTTTGCCCATAAGCTGCGCGCCGAGCACGACGCGATCATGGTCGGCACTGGAACGGTTGTTGCCGATGATCCGCAATTGACCTGTCGCCTCCCGGGGCTCGAACACCGCTCACCGGTGCGGGTCGTGCTCGACCGCCAATTGCGGATTTCGGCGGGGGCCCGCGTCTTCGCCGAAGCTCGCGACACCCCGACTTGGGTCGTGACTTTGCGCGATGCCGACCCGGTGCTAAGAGAGAGGGTTCGCGCCGCCGGCGCCGGCTTGATCGAGGTCGGTCCGGATCAGAAGGGGCGTATCGATCTCACCGCAACGCTGCAGGCGTTGGGTGCGCGCGGGCTGACCCGGCTGTTGGTCGAAGGCGGCGGGCGCCTCGCCGCGGCTCTGTTGCGCGCCCGGCGGATCGACCGTCTCGTCTGGATACACGCGCCGCTGCTGATCGGCGGCGACGGCATTCCAGCGGTCGATGCCTTTGGTATTACGGCATTGGCCGGCGCGCCGCGCTTTGAGCCGATCGCCAGCATGGCGCTTGGCGAGGACGTGGTGACCACGTTCCGCGCTCGCGAATAACCGCCTTGCCGTCGTTTCTTCCCTTACCCTCCCGTTTCGCGGGTCCCTCCCTCTCCCCGCTTGCGAGGATCAGGGTGAGGGCTAAGCGCGGCCCCACAATTCCTTGGTCGCGATGCGTGCGCCTTCGCCGAGTGCGGCGAGCTTGGCCCACACGACAGTGGGATGGACCTCACAGGTTGTCGAAAAACTGGCGAAGCCGCAATCCGCACCGGCTATGACATTCTCTCGCCCGACTACCTGCGCAAAACGCGA
>JAFAHP010000225.1 GCA_019237175.1 Alphaproteobacteria bacterium | reverse complement strand
ACCGAGGCGGCGTCAGGCAACTGTACATTGACAAAGAAAGCGCCCTGGTCTTCCTCGGGCAGAAAACCGGTCGGCACGCGCGCCTGCAGCGCGTAGATCACCGCGGCGGCACCGAGGATCGCGACCACCCCCAAAAACGACATGCGCGCTAGGCGAGTGACAATCGCGGCGTAGCCGTCGCGCACATTGTCGATACGCCGCAACACCCAACCCATGACCCCCCGCTTGGGTCCGCCACGCCGCAAGAATACGGCGCACAAAGCCGGCGATAGGGTCAGCGCATTCAACGCCGAAATCGCCATCGCAACGCTGATCGTAACCGCGAACTGACGGAACAAAGTCCCCGAAACGCCGGGGATAAAGGCGATCGGCACAAACACCGAAAACAGGACGAGCGTGATCGCGATGATCGGGCCGGTGATCTCGCCCATCGCTTTTTTTGTCGCCTCGGCAGGCGACAAATCGGGTTCTTCTTCCATGACCCGTTCGACATTCTCGACGACGACGATCGCGTCGTCGACGAGAATGCCGATCGCCAGCACCATCGCCAAAAGCGATATCGTGTTGGCCGAATAGCCCATCGCCAACAGCACCGCAAAGGCGCCGATGACGCTGACCGGGACCGCTATTGCGGGGATCAGGGTTGCCCGCAACGAGCCGAGAAACAGGAAGACGACGATGACGACCAGGATAAACGCGATCAGCAGCGTGATCAGCACGTCATGGATCGTGTCGAAAACAAAGGTCGTCGTGTCGTAATTGACGAGATATTTGAGGCCGGGCGGAAAACGCTGGCTCAGGCGGTCGAGATTGGCGCGAACCAGTTTCGCGGTCTGGACGGCGTTGGCGCCGGGCGAGAGATAAATGCCGATCGCGACCGCCGGCTTGCCGTTCAATCGCGATTCGATGTCCTCGTTCTGGGCGCCGAGTTCGACCCGGGCAACATCCTTGATCCGCAGCAATGAGCCGTCGGGATTGGCGCGCAATACGATGTTGCCGAACTGCTCGGGTGTGACGAGGCGCCCCTGTGTCTGGATGTTGAGCTGGAATTGCTGTTCATTCGAGATTGGCCGCGCGCCGATGCGACCGACCGGGGCAATCACATTTTGCGCTTGGATCGCCGCGATCACGTCGGACGGCGTCAATTGCAGATTGGAGAGCCGCTGCGTATCGAACCAGATGCGCATCGAGTAATTGAGCGCACCATAGATGTGCGCCTGCCCGACCCCCGGAGTGCGCGACAGCACGTCGAGGATATTGATGATCGCGTAATTGGTAATGAACAGCGTGTCTTGCTTCCCGGTCTCGCTGTAGAGCGCGATAAACTGTAGAACCGCTGACGATTTCTTTTGGACGACGAGGCCTTCGAGCTGAACTTCTTGCGGCAGTTGCGAAAGCGCGGTCTGGACTCGGTTGTTGACGTTGACCGTGTCGATGTCGACGTCGCTGCCGAGTTCAAAGCTGACGGTCAGGTTGTAACTACCGTCGTTGCCGCTCGTCGAATTCATGTAGATCATCTTGTCGACGCCGACGACCTGGGCCTCGATCGGTTGCGCAACGGCGGCTTCGACATCGGCAGCTGAGGCGCCTGGAAAGGTCGCCGTGACTTGGACCTGTGGCGGCACGATATCGGGGAATTGTGCCACCGGGATACGGGTCAGCGCGATCAACCCGGCGATCGTGATGACGAGCGCAATGACGACCGCAAGCCGCGGCCGGTCGACAAAGAGCGCCGAGATCACGGGACTACCCCCCGGACGCTGGCGGCCCGGGGATCGCGGGTCCGGGCGAGACGACCTCGCCAGGCCGCGCGCGCTGTACACCCTCCGAAATCACGAGTTCGCCGTCGCTCAGACCGCTCGTGATGACGGCGGTCGTCGGCGTCGACTGGCCGAGGTGAATGCGGCGGACCTGCGCCCGGTTTTGCGCATCGACGACATAAACATAGTCGCCCTGCTGGTCGGACAGGACGGCGGCGCGCGGGATACCGAGCACCTCGACCGGCTGCACCCCTTCGAGCAACACGGTAACGAATTCCTGGTCCGTCAGCTCTCGAACGATCGGTTGTCCGGGCCCCTTTGGGATCACCACAGGGTTTGGGATCACGCCGCGCAGCGTGATCGTGTCGGTATTCTGGTCGATCGTCGGCGACACGTAGTCGAGGTGCCCGACTTGATCGTAAATCTTCCCGGTCGGCAGCCGCAGCCGGATCACCACCGCGCGGAACCCGCCTTTCGGCACATACTTGTCGCGCAATTCGAGTGCGGTGCGCACCGCGATCGGGAATATCGCATACATCGGGTCCTGGCTGACGAGCGTGGCAAGCGTGCCGCTGGTCGGCGAGACGACATTGCCTTCGGTCACCGCGGTGGCGCTGATCTTACCGTCGATCAGGGCGCGGATTTCGGTGTAGCCGAGATTGATCTGGGCCGTCTGCAAATTCGCCTGGGCGCTGGCGATCTGTGCCGCCAACGAGCGTTCATTCGAAACGTCTTGGTCGACCGTCTGTTGCTGTCCGGCGACGGTTTTCAGCAGATATTCCGCGCGCGCCAGCTGCTGTTCGGCAAAGGTGTGCTGTGCCTGGAGCTGCGCGACATTAGCTTTGTTGAAATCGACCTGGGCCTGGAACGGCGGCTGCTCGAGCAGATAGAGGAGGTCCCCCTTTTTGACCTCGGCGCCCTCGACAAACAGCCGCTGTTCCAGAAAGGCGGTGACGCGAGCGACCAGCGACACCCGCCCGATCGATTGGATGCGGCCGACAAATTCGTTCGACTGGGTGATCTGTTGCGTCGCGACCCGCACCACCCCGACCGCCGGCGGTCCGCCCGGCGCAGGCTGCGCATCGGCGCGCCCCGACGCAACGGCCAGCGCCAGGACGAACCAGAAGCGTTTTATCGCCAATCCGAGCCTCATCATAGAGCACCATAAATTCTCTGCCCCGAGCGACTCCGCGAGACGACGAGAAGAACGCCGCGGGGTGGAAATTGCTGCAGCACGGCAATTTCGGGATAAGATCCGCCGCAATCAATCGCCCGGTCGAGGTGTGTCCGCCGATGATGGCCGTTGCAGTCAACCAGGCGCGTTGCCGGCGCCCTCGACAGCTGTTCCCCGGTATCGCCTTCAGAGGGCGGCGATGACGATACCGGCGCCGTTCGACTGCTACCGCGGGGAGGTGCTGCCGGAATGGATCGACCTAAACGGCCATATGAACCTCGCCTATTACACGGTGCTGTTCGATTATGCGAGCGACCTGCTGTTCGACACGATCGGCATTGGTCGCGCCTATAAGGACGCGACCGGCCACGGCACCTTTGTCGTTGAGACCCATAATGTCTACGAGAGCGAATTGCTGGTCGGCGAGCGGGTGCGGGTCACAAGTCAGATCATCGGCGCCGATGATAAACGCCTCCATGTGGCGCATGAGATGTTCCGTCTCGCGGACGGACTTCGCTCGGCGATGCAGGAATTGATGTTTCTGTCGATCGATCTCAACCGCCGCCGGGTTGTGCCTTTCTTACCCGACGCACGCGCCGAGGTCGCCGCGGCGGCCGCAGCACATGCTTGCCTTGCGCGACCAGATTGGATCGGCCGCCGGCTCGCCATGCCAGCGTCGCGAAGATGAGTGTTTGAGGCTTGCTTTTTCCTTTCGTCACGCCCGCGTGATCGCCGGATCAACCCCCGGGTTTCGTCCGACGCGCCATTCCCCCGGGGTTAGTCCGGCGACCGGCGATCGGTCCATACCCCGGGCGGGGGGAGGCACCCGGGGGCGACCACGCCTGGAGCGCTGGCTGCCCGCTTTCGCGGGGGGCGCCGAAAACGCGAACAAAAGGACGCTCGTCCTCTCCAGCGGGCAGTGTTGCCGGCGGCTGGCCAGCTAACGCATAGCGTTGTGGAGCAGGTAATCAGCAAAATCGCCTGGCTTCAGCTTGAGTTCGGCAGTCCCGCCGTCTCCGCTGAGCGCGCGCGTTACCAAAACGTGATTTTCGACCCGGGATGCGGTCAGCCGGAAGACGCCAGCCGCCCCCTTGAGCTTCGGATAAAGCTTGGGATCGACGAGCTTTTCCTTGGCCTCGAGCCGCGCCAGGGCCTCGTCCTCGGCCAGCTCCTGCGCTGCCCGCTTGCGCACAATCGTCCAATCGGTTTCACCCGCCCAGCCTTGAGCAGCGAGGGCTTTAGGGTCTTCCTCGGCCACCCCGACCTTATAGACATGCCGGCCGAGCCCGACATCCGAGGCCCAGCGGGCAAGCTTGGCGCTGCGCGCGACGTAGAGGAACCGCATAACGTCTCTCCCATGGCCCCCGCGGAATAGTGACGCCCTTTCGCTCGTTTTAACCGAGACTTTACGGCAATCCAACGACCGGGAACCTTTCCAATGCCCTTCCTGATCGGTGCGGCGATAGCCGCTACGACATTGATAAGTATGGCGCTGGGACAGATTGACACCGGTTTTGAGGCGCTGGGCGTGCTACTGGCGGCTGGCGTGCTGATGACGCTGCGGGAAGAATAGGCCCTCCAGGGCATTATGCGCCGATTCGCCGCAGCTGCGAGGGTGCCATCGGTTATTTCCCCCGCGCCAATCTGCCGCTCAAAGGCACAGTTTACGAAGTGACATAAAGGCTCACGCTCCGTTACACTCCGCCCCGCCTGAACCCAGGCGAGTGGGGGGTGTAAAGAATGCGGCTGGCTTTTTTTGCCGGCGTTTGCGCGCTGGCCCTGGATCTGCTGACGCTCGCAAGCACTCCTTCGGCAGCGATGGGCTTGGATCCCGCGTTTTACCGGAATTTGCTTGGTCCAGAGAGGGCGACTGGGGCCGTTGTATGGAATCATGGGCGCTCGCTCGATGCCGAAGATTATAAAGCCCCAACACCGCCCTACTTGCGGGCGCTGCGCGATGCCGGCTGGGACGTGTTTCGCTTCGACCGGCTACGCGACGGCGACACGCTAAGCGCCGGCGCCCGTGGCCTGGTCGGCATCGTGTCCGATCTCAAAAAACGCGGCTACCGGCACATTTTACTGGCCGGTCAGTCCTTTGGGGCGTTTTTGGCGTTGATGGCGGCAGACAATTCGGACGCCGTCGATGCAGTCGTGGTGACGGCGCCGGCCGCATTCGGAGATTTTGAGGAATATTACGACACCTGGCGCCTCAACGCGACGCGGCTCTATCCATTGCTCGAAAATCTCCGGCGCGCGCGTGTGATGCTGTTCTTCTTTCACGGTGACGATTTCGATCCAGGCGGGCGAGGGGTCGAGGCGCGCGCGATCCTCGCGCGGCGTGGGGTCGGCTTTGCCGTGATCGACCAGCCAGCCTACCTGACCGGTCATTGGATCTCGTCAAGCGGCGCGTTTTTGCGCCGCTTTGGCGAATGTATCCGCAAATTCGCCGATAATGATGCGCTGCACGGGGAGTTCGAATGCCTTCCGGTGTGGGGCGAGGAGCCGAGTGCGGAGCTGCGGCTGCCGGCGGCGGTTTTGCGCACTCAATCTCGGGCGCCTCGGCTGGCGGCGCTCGCAGGCGCTTCGGCTCCGGGCCGTGACGACGAAGCAGGTCCCGCGGCTAACGATGCCTGGTATGGCTTCTACCCGAATGGACGCGAAGTCTTGATTGCCTTGCAGGCGGTGAACGGGCGTGATCTGACCGCGATTTACGCGGTGGGACCCGGC
>JAFAHP010000224.1 GCA_019237175.1 Alphaproteobacteria bacterium | reverse complement strand
ACGCCGCAGATCCGCGAGACCGAGTTTTATACCTCGCACGAGGCGCTGTTCCTGTCCTACGAGGAGGCGCTGACGCGGATCGATTCGACCACCGGGGACTGGTACGACTGCTCGGCGCACCTCGTCTGGCTTGGCGACCGGACGCGGCAGGCCGACGGTGCCCATGCCGAATTCTTGCGCGGGATCAAAAACCCGATCGGAATGAAATGTGGTCCGACGCTCGAGTCCGACGATTTGCTGCGCCTGATCGATGTGCTCAACCCTCACAACCGGCCCGGCCGGATGACCCTTATTACCCGCATGGGAGCGGACAAAGTCGAGGCCCGGTTGCCGAGGTTGATCCGTGCCGTGCGCCGCGAGGGGTACCATGTTGTCTGGTGCATCGACCCGATGCACGGCAATACGATCACCTCGTCGAACGGGTTCAAGACCCGGCGCTTCGATCGCATTCTCGATGAAGTCCACAGCGCCTTTGCGATCCACGCCGCCGAGGGCAGCTATGCCGGCGGGGTGCATTTCGAGTTGACCGGCCAGAACGTCACCGAATGCATCGGCGGCGCCCAGGCGATCAGCGAGGAGGGGCTGGCCGAGAATTACCTGACCCACTGCGACCCGCGGCTCAATGCCAGCCAAGCGCTCGAACTGGCCTTCGAAGTCGCCGACGCGTTGAAGCAGCGGCGGCACCGCAATGGCGTCAACGGCAAGAGCCGTCTCGCTGCCGTCTTTTAGCGACGTGTCATCGTGAGCAACGCGACGAAGCACTCTCGGCTGCGGTTGCGTGATCCTGTCGCGATTGCTTCGTTCCGGCCGCAATGACAGCATGGAGGCCATGGACGACCTCGCGGCGCAAACCGACAGCTACTTCCTGAGGAGCAAAGCGATCGTCGAGCGGTTCGGCGATCGCCAGGCGACCTATGCGGTGTTCATGCGTCGGCCGGTCGTTTCGACCCCGCGCCTGGCGACCGAATTTCTCGAGACCGCCGCGGCCGAGCGCGGGACTCGTTTCGACATCGAACTCTTACACCCGGAAGGAACACTGGTCGGCGCTGGTCAGCCGATCCTTTACCTTAGCGGTTCGCTCGCCCAGCTGATCGATCTCGAGACGGTGTTGCTGCAAAAGCTCGGACCGCCGTGTGTCGCAGCCTATAACGCCTACGCGATGTGCACGGAGTTACCGCGGGTCGCATTTCTCGCGATGGATGCTCGCCACTGCGCCGGCCCCGAGATGGCCGAAATGATGGCGTATGCGGCATCGGTCGGTTCCGCGACCGCCCAGCGGGCGGCGGGTGCGGTGGGGTTTGTCGGCTGCGCGGCCGACGCAACCGCGCATTTCTTTGGGCGGGAGAAAGGCGCCGGGACGATGCCGCATGCGCTGATCGGTTATGCCGGCTCGACGGTGCGCGCCGCCGAAATGTTTCGAGAGAGGTTCCCGGACGCGCCGCTGACCGTTCTGATCGACTATTTCGGGCGCGAGATCACCGATGCGATCGCGGTCGGTCGGCGATTCCCGGAGCTTGCCGCCGCGGCACAGCTGTCGGTACGCATCGACACACCCGGCGGGCGATATTGCGAGGGCCTCGACCCAGCCCGCTCGTACGAAGTTTTGGAACGTCATGCGCCGCAATCTATTCGCGGCTACCGTACCGAAGAGGAGTTGCGCTATCTGGTCGGAACCGGGGTCTCGGCGGCGGCGATCTGGCATTTGCGGCAAGCATTGGACGAGGCCGGTCTTAAGGTGGTCAAGATTGTCGGCAGCTCGGGCTTCGGGCCGGCGAAATGCCGGATGATGGCGGTCGCCAAGGCCCCGCTCGATGTCATCGGCACCGGCTCCTACCTCCCCGAGCTGTGGAGCGAAACCTACGCGACTGCCGACATTATCGCCTATGACGGAAAGCCGATGGTCAAGGCCGGCCGCGAGTTTCTTTTGCGCGAGCGCCGGAAAACTTGATCGCGCAAGCTTGATTGTTTTCCCGGTGACAAGATCCGGTAGCCCCGTTAGGCTGATACGCGCTTCAGTCGTCGAAGAAGAGCGAAAAGAATCCGCCGCTCGACGACCAGCAGCAGCAACACTTTGGCTCGGCGGCGCGCGTAGTGTGGCGGAAGCGGGTGCGGCGTAGTCTGAAAGAGGTCGCTCGTTAGGAGCATCGCGTCAGCCCCACTTGCTTTCGGTTGCGCGTGCTCCCCGGGTTTGGCCGATTGGGAGATACAGCATGGCCGAGGTCAGACCGCTCGTTCGATCCGCCAATACGGCCAGCCATGAGCTCGGGCGCAAGCTCGACAGCATCCCATTCAGTGGCTACCACGTGTTGATTATCGCGGTCTTGGCCCTCGTCGGCTTTATCGAGGGTTACGATCTGGTGATGACCGGTTCGCTGCTGGTGCTGGCCAAGAAGCCATTGCAACTGACCGAGACCGACATTCGCTGGCTCGCGTCCGGCCCGACCTTCATGCTGTGCCTCGGCGGGTTTTTCTTTTCGGCGGTCTCCGATCATTTGAGCCGCAAGGCTATTGTGCTGATCGGCGTGATCCTGACGACGTTCTTCACACTTCTCATTCCGCTGGTTCAAAACGCCGAACAGCTGATCATCCTGCGTCTGTTGACCGGCATCGGCGCCGGCGGCGTCGTTTCGGCAGCGTTCCCGATTGCCGCCGAACTGATGCCGGCGCAGCACCGTCGCACCTATAGTGCTGTCTACGAGATGGCCCTCGCCTCGTCGTTTACGGTAGTGCCGTTTGTCGCTGGCCTGCTCGCCGGCAACGCAAACGCCTTCCGGTTCCTGGCATTGCCAGGCGGGCTGGCGATAACCGTCGTGCCGGTAATCGTTTATTTCGCGCTCCCCGAAAGCCCGCGCTGGTATCTGCGCAAGGGGCAGCCGCAGGTCGCGGTCGATCTCGTCAACCGGATTATCGCACGCAGCGGCAACCGGGTGCCGCCGCTGACCCTGATGGCGCTCGGCGACGCGACGCCGACTACCCGCGAGAAGCTGCCGCCCTATTGGGCGTTGTTTGCGCCCGGCCAACTGCGTTGGACAACGGTCGGCATCCTGAGCGGCGTCTGTGCCGGCACGGCTTTCTTTTTGAATTCGGTGCTGCTGCCCAAAGCGCTGGTCGATCAGGGGGCCGCCCTGCCGGCGGCGGCTTTCGGCCTGACCTCGCTGGTGTACTTCGCCAGCATCCCGGGAAAAGCTTTCACCGGCTTCCTGATGGAAATCCTCGGGCGGCGGTGGACGATTTTTTATGCGCTCGCCGGGTCGCTCCCCGGGATCGCTATGATGCTGCTGGCGCATCGGGCCGGGGGATACGCGTCGGTGGTGTTGGTCACGGGCGGATTGATCACCGGCTTCACCGTGCTATCGGCCTTTACCGCGACCCGTGTCTATTTGTCCGAGCAGTTTCCCACCGCGCTGCGCGGCCGCGGACATATTTTTGGCGAGTCGTTTGGTCGGCTTTTCGCCGGTGGTCTGGCCCCTTTTCTGATGGCGCCGCATACCGGCTCCGCAACGATCTTTTTCGGTACCATTCTGGCAGTCGTGGCACTCGGCGCCCTGATCCCGGTGCTGTTCGGCAAGGAAACCGTCGGCCAGCTCGAAGCTGTGACCGAAACCGTGCCCGCGGTCGCTTGAGATCGGCGTGCCAAGAAGCGAGTGAAACAACGCCCCTAAATCAAAAAGAAAACTCAGGCGCAAAAGCCTGCAGATGAAACAGGAGCAACTGTCGGTCTGGGAGGTATGCCCGGGGCCAGAAACCCAGCGAGGCTGACAACAGCGTACCGAGCGACGCGCACATTCATCCGCGGTAAAGACCAAAGCGCCAGCCTCGCGCGGTTTGTGCTCCGGCCTCCCTCCCGCTCCGATCAAACTGGGAGAGAGCGTGATGAGTGAAGCGACGACTGTCCGCTGGCTGCCGGGCGCCGCCAGCTATGTGCTCGGACGCAAGCTCGACAGCATTCCGTTCAGCGGCTACCACGCATTGATCATTGCCGTGCTTGGCCTCGTTGGGTTTATCGAGGGCTACGACCTGGTGATGACC
>JAFAHP010000217.1 GCA_019237175.1 Alphaproteobacteria bacterium | reverse complement strand
GAGCCGCAGGTAGAAGCGGTCGAGCTCGGGGTGTTCCCACAACAGCTCCGGGGTTTCCGAGGTGCCGACGCGGCCGACCATCTTTTGCTGAATCAGCAGCACGTCGCCGATGTGGCGCAGCAATTCTTGACCGGCGGCCCCGGCGCGCCCTTTCTCGCGCAGGGTGACCGCGAGCGGCTCGATACGGTCGAAAAGGTCGGCGATCCGCGTTTCGTAATGCGATAGCACCAAGCTCTTGGCGAGGATGTCGGCCACGAGCTGCAACCTTTCGATCGAGCGATCGCGCAGGATGAGGTTGCCGGCTTGGTCGATCGGCTGCTCGCTGTCGCTGCAGATCAGAAGCGCCGCTTCGTCCTGCTCCGGCTGCGGGAAGGCGCCGACCACCGAGGATCCCAACCCCTCGACAAAAGCGTCCATTGCCGCACTCTTCGCCCCAAACAGCACGACCGCCCCATAGCGAAACAGCACCGCGATGCCGCCGCCGGCGAGATTGAGGGTCAATGGTGCGATGCCGAGCGAGCTACCGCGATCGAGCCGGGTGTCGATCCTCTCGCCCAACAGCAACGCGCGCGCCAACAGGGTGTCCGGGGCGCTTGCCTCGAGCGGCGGCGCGGGCGAATGCGCCGCCCCGGCCGCTATCGGCGGCCCCGACCTATTGTCCGAATTCATTTCGCCCCTCGAAATTGCCGGCTGACGGCGCGCTCAGGGTGGCGGGCCCAACCCCGACCGCGTTCCGTCAGGCTGCTTCGTCCGGATTGGGATCTTCTGCGAGCCAAGCCTGCAGCAGGGTGTAGGCGACGGCGAGCACGACCGGGCCGAGAAACACGCCGACCAGACCAAAGGCGATGAGCCCGCCGATGACCCCGGCCAGCAGCAGCACCAGCGGCAAGCGCACCTTCCGCATCAGCAGCGGACGTACGACGTTGTCCATCCCGATGACGATGATCGACCACACCAGGAGTGCCGTTCCCCAACCAGGATGACTGCTCCAAAAAACCCACACGACCGCCGGGATCAACACCAAGCCGGGTCCGAGCTGGGCGATGCACAAGATGAAGGTGACGGCGGTCAGCACCCCGGGCAAAGGCACACCGGCGGCGGCCAAACCGGCCCCGGTCATCATCGATTGCACCAGCGCGGTGACGACGACGCCGAGTGCGACACTGCGGGTTGCTTGCCCCGCGAGCCGCACCGCTTCGCGGCCGCGAGCGCCGGCAAGCCGGTGCCCAAAACGCTCGGCCATGACTTCGGCGCGGTCGCCGCCCGCATACAGGATGGCCGCGATCACCAAGGTCAGCAACAATTGCACGATGGTGATGCCAAGACCACCGAGCGCTCCGACCAGCCAGCCCGCCACTCCCCCCGCATAGGGACCGGCCTTGGCCGCAAGTTCGTCGATGCCGCTGGCCTGCACCTTTTGCCATAACCCAATGATCTGGCTGCTGAACAGGGGCAGATCGTTGAGCCAGTCCGGCGGCGGCGGCACTCTGAATGTGACGATGGTGTTGCCCCAGCCGACAAGGGTATCGAAGTTCTGGGCAATTGTCGCAAACGCGAGCCAAAACGGCGCGACGAAGACGATGAGCAGCGCCAGTGTCATGACCGTAACCGCGAGCGCACGGCGGTTCCACAACCGGCGCTGTACCCGCAACATGATCGGCCAGGTCGCGACCACCAAGGTCGTGGCCCAGATCGTGGCCGGCACAAACGGCCATAAAATCCAAAACGAGGCGGCGATCAGCCCGCCGAGAAACAGCACCGCAAGAACGGTACGAACCAGATCCCGGTGCGCCCCGGGGAGAGGCGGCAATTCGCGGGCCTCGTCGCTCTGCCGCGCTGCCGGCAGCGGTGCTTGGATCTGGCTCAGCCCTTGCGGGAATGGGGTCTCGCGGCGCATCAGGAACCGCAGCGCAAAAGCATGACCGTGGGGCTACCCGCTGGCTGCGGGCCTTGCGGCGCGTCGTCCTGCCATCTGCCGGTCGCCGATCAGCGCCACGACGACGGTTAATAGCATAAACACGACGCTGACGCCGAAAATCCAGTGAGCCGCACCACGATCGAGGATCCAGCCGAATAGCATCGGCCCGAATGTGCCGCCGATGCTGAAACCGATCGTGACGACGCCAAAGGCCCGCCCGATCGCCCCGGCGGGGGCGGCGGCGCGGACCAGCATGTCGCGCGACGGCTGGATGATGCCCGACAGGAACCCCGCGAACCCCATCACCAGAACGACCAATCCGGGACCAAGCCCGAACAGCGCGATCTGCAGGATCAGCATCGCGTTTATCGTAAATCCGATGGCCGCCACTTCACCATGGCGGCGCGTCAAGTCGGCGACAAATCCGCCACTCAAAACGCCCAATGCCGTTGCCGTCAGGTACACGGTCAGCGCCAGGTTTGCCGTCGCAAACGGCAAACCATAGCCGTGCATCAGCGCTGGCACCGAGAAATTGGTCAGCCCGCTTGACGAGAGACTGAGAACAATAAAGAACACCATCATGCCGAGAATCGCGGGCGTAAAGACCGTGACCCGG
The DNA here is from genome assembly GCA_019237175.1 of Alphaproteobacteria bacterium. Lineage (GTDB taxonomy): Bacteria > Pseudomonadota > Alphaproteobacteria > ATCC43930 > CGMCC-115725 > AP-15. The sequence continues at coordinate 3,225 of JAFAHP010000217.1, read as the reverse complement.
TCGCGGGGTTTGCTCTCGCTGTGGCGGCCCGAAGGCTCTACATCGGCCAAGGTATGGCCTTCGATCGCCGGCGCCCAGATCAGTGGCAGCGCCACCAACGGACCGATCAGACCGGCCATGATCAAAGCGCCCGGAATTCCCAGTCGCGGGACCAGCGCCAACATCGTCAGTGGCGCCAGCGCGTTACCCAGCATACCGGCGAAAGTGTGAACCGAAAATGCGCGGCCGATCCTTGTCGGGGTCACTCGCGCTGACAGGATCGCATAATCGGCCGGGTGGTAGACGGCGCCGGCGATACCCGACAACCCGGACGCGACGAGGAGCCAATAATAGCGGTCGACGATGCCGATCGAGGCAAGCGACGCGCCGCCCAGGAACAGCGCCCCGATCAGCAATTTGCGCGAACCGAAGCGATCGGCCATGTAGCCCATCGGCATCTGCGCCGCGACCGAAACGATTGCGTATACGGTCAAGGCTAATCCCATATGCACAAAGTCCACGCCCCAGCGCTTGGTCAGCAGCGCGAACAGCGGCGGGACCACCATCAGGTGAAAATGACTGACAAAATGCGCCGACGATACCAACCCGACGGCGCGAATTTCGCCGCTCTTGCCAATCGCCCGGATAGCCGCCGCTTCAGCCGTCATATGCGCTTTCGCCCTCTCGTTGAGCCTTCGTTTGCCGTAGGATTTATGACCTGCACCGCTGACCGGCAATCGTTGCCGCGAATTTCAGCACATGCCTTTTAAGATGGCTGCTATCCGCCCGTACCAATGCGGCGGCGCGCAACCGAGCCGGTCGACTTTCAGCATGGCCGCAGCTGTCGGTGAAGCTATTGCGCTGCCTCCGCGAGGCTGCGACAATTTTGGATGAACGATGCGGAGGAACCGCGGTTCCGAGGGCCGCCGATCCCCGGCGACACGGTCGGCGATCACCCGGATTAGGCGCTGTGGCTGTGGCACCCAAACAAACTCATGCATCGAGACCATGTGGCGCCGCGGCTATGGCGCCGAGTTATTGCCGCTCGCCTGACGCCAGACGACAACGGAGAGACGATAATGACCGATGCAACCAAAGAGCCGATCAAGATCGACGGTTATCACGCGCATGTTTACTTCGACCCGGCGACGCGAGCCCACGCTGCGCAATTGCGCGAGACCATCGCCGGCGCGCTCGGCGTCGAATGCCGGGAATTGAGCGACGAACCGCGCGGACCGCACCCGGTGCCGCAATTCCGGTTTACGTTTACCAGCGCGCAGTTCCAGACCGTGGTGCCGTGGCTGATGCTGAACCGCGATGGGCTCGATGTTCTGGTTCACCCGCTCACCGACAATTCCTATGACGACCACTCGCGCTACGCGGTCTGGCTCGGCAATCCGGTGGCGCTAAGGCTCAACACGATGCGGCGCGGCTACCGCCCCGAGCAATATCCGACCCCGCGCTGAGCCGATCTGCCGCGCAGTGCCGGTTGCGGCGCCCCGCTCGAACATCGACGTGTTTTGGTTCGCCAGCGCAGGTGGCGTGAGCCAGGAATTGCATAGAACCGGCCGGTTTAGGCCCGCGACCGGGCAGGGCACGATGCGAGCCATGCACGCGAAGGCATTGACGCTGTCCCCGAGAAGGCTGAGAGTTCCCGCTAAATTTGGGGCGATTGGCGCATTCGCCCATAGGGTATCGAGACCTTGCGGCGATGGAGTGATGGTAAGTCGGCGCGCCACGGCAATCAGACACGACCAGGAGGAATCCTATGCCTAACGACCCAACGCCGGAAAACGGCCGGACCCCCGTGCAGCCAGGCGCCTTGAACGGTGTCCGGGTCGTCGACCTGACCCAATTCGAGGCCGGGACATCCTGCACCCTAACCTTGGCATGGCTCGGCGCCGAGGTGATCAAGGTCGAGGAGCCGACCAGGGGCGAGCAGGGCCGCGGAGCGTCGACCGACAAAAAAGGCGTCGATTCCCAATACTTCATGCTGCTCAACGCCAACAAGAAGAGCGTCACCGCCAATCTGAAGACCGACAAGGGGCGCGCCATTCTGCGCGGGCTGATCGAAAAGGCCGATGTCTTTGCCGAGAATTTTGCGCCTGGCGTCATCGAACGGCTGGGTTTTGGCTATGACGTGGTCCGCGAAATCAACCCCCGCATCATCTACGTCTCGGTCAAGGGCTTCGGCGACGACGGCCCCTACAAGAACTACCTCGCTTTTGACATGATTGCGCAGGCGACCGGGGGTGCCATGTCGATCACCGGCGAGCCCGACGGCCGCCCGATCAAACCCGGTCCGACCATTGGCGACACCGGCACCGGGCTGCACGCCGCCATCGGCGTTTTAGCGGCGCTCTATCAGCGCCAGTTCACCGGCGAGGGACAGCGCATCCAATGCGCGATGCAAGATTGCGTGATCAATTACGGCCGCATCTCTTACGCCGCCCAATATCTGTGGGGCCATGCTGCTCCGCGCATGGGTAACCAGAGCATCATGGGCACCAATTCGCCGAGCGAGACCTACCCATGTAAGGGCGGCGGCGCAAACGACTATTGCTATATCTATACTTCACGTGCCAACCAGCAGCATTGGGAACGAATCTTAAAGATGATGGGGCGCGAGGACCTGATCGGCGATCCTCGGTTCGACAGCCCGGAGGAGCGGTTCAAGAACCGCCATGTGGTCGACGAAATGCTCTCTGAATGGACCAAGCAGTACGACAAGCTCGAGGTCATGAGGCGGCTCGGCGAGCAAGGCATTCCGGCGGGGGCGGTCATGGACACGATGGAATTGTCGAACGACCCCGACCTCAATCGCCGCCAGATCTTTGTCACGGTCAAGCATCCGGTGCGCGGCGATTTCAAGATGCCGGGCTGGCCGGTGAAGATGAGCGGTTCGAAGGTGCCGATTACCGCCTCCCCGTTGCTCGGCGCCGATACGGACACGGTCTATGGCGAACTGCTTGGCTTCAGCAAGGACGAACTGGCGAAGCTGCGCGAGGAAAAAGTCATCTGAAAGTGTCGTGCGGCAGCGTCAGCGCCTCCGCAGGATCCCGCGAGATGGGGGCAAGCTCGACTCCGGCCGGCGGTAGGGGCTGGCCGGGCCGGGCGGTGCGTTGATCAAAGGGGGACGCCGATGAGCGCAGTTCCCGGGGGAAGCGGCGGCGCGCCGGTGATCGGTGCCGCGACACCCGCTGGTGACGCACGTTGGCAGCCAGCGCAAGGCTATCCGGACCCGGC
>JAFAHP010000168.1 GCA_019237175.1 Alphaproteobacteria bacterium | reverse complement strand
CTCCAGCCGAGCTGAAACAAGGTTGCCACGTCGTAATTGTTGTGGCTCGACATGCCATGGTCATTGAGCCAGCCATTGGGATAAAGTTCGTTGCGGATCTTGAGCAGGGTATCGATCAGCTGTGGCCAATACCCGATCCTGCCTTCGAGATAGCGGGCCATGTGAAACGTAAGGCTCAGATCGGTCGTCCGGAAACACGCTGGGCCGATCTGATAGGTCGCACCAAAAAACCCGGTCATCGGGTCCTGCCAACCGGCGATAAAGCGGCGAACGAGCGCTTCCAGCCTCGGGTCCCAGCGGTAATTCGGTGGCCGTCGCCACAAGATCAATCGAACGAGGTTGGCGGTCGACAGGTTGAGCTCTTTGCGACGGTCGACACCGTCCTCCGCCAAGCGGGAAACGAGGAGGCTGTTGAGATATTTCTCCAGCCGATCCGGATCGTTGACCCGGTCCAGAAAGCGCGGTGGCTTGCCGTAGGTCTCGAAATCGGGGGCGAGCAGGTGGTCGATCGACGCGTCGAGCTTCAAAAACCAGACCTCAGTGCCTGCGCCATAACAGCCGTCATCGTCGGGTACAGTGCCGCTCGGCGGCTGCGGCAGAGTCGACAAGGCGAAAACCCGGCCGAGATTCGCCTGGATCCCTGCCTCGTCGGCGGTGTATTCGAGCCGCCAGCGCAGCTCTCGCAACGCCTGGCGGAGGCATGACGTATCGCGGCCTCCTGCCTCCTCGCGATCGAGCCGTGCTTCGATCGGGCGAACCTCGGCTTGAACGGCCCGATAGAGATCGACCATCACTGGAAAGTAATTTGCGATCGCCTGTTGCGGGCGCCAGCCGATCGGCGCACGCAGCGTCGGTTGCCGCTCCATCACCGATTCTCAGACCACAGCACTGGCTGCGGCTCGCCGGGGTCGCTGATCGAACTGGAACAGCGAGGCAAAGGAGATCGCCGCAAACAGCCCCGCCAGCGCGATGATGCTAGCGAGCATCAGGTGGCTGCCGCTCGGTCCAAGCGAAAGCGCGGCAGTCGCAGCGGCGGCCCCGGTCATCTGCACAAAGCTGCCCAGACCCGAGGCCGTACCAACGATCCCGGTATTGACCCCGAGGCTGCCGGCGGTCGCATTGGGCGTGATCAGTCCGCTCGCACAGCAGATCAGGATCATTGGTCCGATGACCGCGTAGGGGCTGGGAATGCCCAGCAACGCCAGCATTACCATGCTCAAACCCGCCGGGACTAGCACTGCGCTCCCGATCGTAATCAGACCGCTGATGCCGAGCCGTAATGTCAGCCGATTTGACAGAAAGCTGCCGAGAAGGAAGCCCAAGGGCGGCAGCGACGCGTAATAGCCATAGTCTTCGGGGCGTATTCCGAGGCCGACGATTAATACCGCCGGCGCTCCGGCGGCAAAGATGTGAAATCCGGCATGAGACCCGGCTGCGGTGAAAGCATAGGAGAGGAAGCGCGGGGTCCCGATCAAAGTCTGATAGTTCGCCAGCATGCCGCGGATTGGCAGACTGGGAGGATCTGCCGCGCGATCCCCCGGTACAACCCGGAACACCAGCAGCATGGCGACTGCGGCGAGGATAGCGACGACCGCGAAATTGGCACGCCATCCGACCCACTCCTGCAAATACCCGCCGAGCACGGGCGCAAAAGCCTGCATCAAAGTGGCGGCGATCGCCCGCCCGGCGATGACCTGCGCTGCCGCCTCCCTGCCCCACAGCTCGCGGGTGATCGCGCGGCCTACGACCAGCCCGGCACAGGCCCCGATCCCCTGCACGACCCTGGCGGCGATCAGGAGCTCGATCGTGGGGCTTGCCGCGCAGGCAATGCTGCTGAGCGCACTTAACAAGAGGCCGCAAATGATCGTTCGCCGACGGCCGTATCGGTCGGAGAGTGGGCCGAGCACGAGCATGCTGGTCGCAAAAGCCAGCAGGTAGGCGACAAAGGTGAGTTGCACCCGCGAAATCGGGGTTTCGAATGCGGCGGCAATCACCGGGATCGACGGAACGTAAATCGTCGACGCCACCATCCCGAGCGAGGAGGACATCGTCAAAGTCAGCAGAAGAATGCGTCGCTGGAAGCGCGGGAACTGGTCATCGCCGACATGGCGGATGGCGAAGAGTTTAGGCATGATCAATCCTCTTCGGTGCGCCGGTCCTGAGGATGGCGGGTTGTACATCCAGTAACGGTATAGGAGGGAGCCCCCTGGTTCGGTACAAAGGATCAGAATAAAAGGCCAGTCGCGTCGGGCAGCGGGCCAACCACTGGTCCAGCGAGGTAACCGGCCGTGCCGGCTCATCGTCGTCACAATCAGGCAGTAGCAACACAGTCAGGCGCCGGACGCCCTTCGGCCAACGGATCTCCAGACGTCTGATTAGGGCGCCTGCCGCCCGCCTTTCGTCCTGGTCGTCGCGCCGCGGCAACTCGGAGACCCGCGCGT
>JAFAHP010000109.1 GCA_019237175.1 Alphaproteobacteria bacterium | reverse complement strand
TGCCGCGGATGAATTTTTCATCGCCGTTTGTCGACCTGCCGCATCGGCTGACGGTGCGGCAAAACCTGTTGATCTATGCGCGGCTCTATGGGTTGCGCGGCCGGCGCGAACGGATCGCCGCACTCGCCGATGATTTACAGATCGGCGCCTTTCTCGACCGGCCCGCCGGTAGATTGTCGGCCGGTCAGAAGACCCGTGTGGCGCTCGCCAAAGCGCTGTTGAACGAGCCCGAACTCCTGCTCCTCGACGAGCCGACCGCGTCGCTCGACCCCGATACCGGCGATTGGGTCCGCGGCTATCTCGAAACCTGGCAGGCGGACACCGGGGCGACGATCCTGATGGCGTCACACAACATGGCCGAGGTCGAGCGGATGTGCGCGGACGTCTTGATGATGAAGGCCGGCAAGATCGTCGATCGCGGCAGCCCGCGCGCGCTGATCGACCGCTATGGCCGCGCCAACCTCGAAGAGGTGTTTTTGCACATCGCCCGCAAGCCCGAGCCGGCGCTGGAGCCGGTCCTGTGAACCGCGTCGGTGATTCCGCCACCGCCGGCTCGCTCGGCCGCATCTGGGCGATGCTGCTGCGTTATCTGTACCTGCTGAGGAGCTCGTGGCCGCGCACCCTGGAGCTGGTTTATTGGCCGACCCTGCAGATGCTGATCTGGGGGTTCATGAGCCAGTTTCTTTATGTCAACAGCAATTACGTATTTCGCGCATTCGGCGTGCTGCTCGCGGCGGTCATGCTGTGGGATGTGCTGTTTCGCGGCCAGCTCGGCCTGTCGATTTCGTTTCTCGAGGAGATGTGGGCGCGCAATCTCGGGAACTTGTTCGTGACACCGCTGCGTCCGTTCGAATGGGTCGCAGCACTCTTGTCGATGAGTTTGACCCGCGTCCTGGTCGGGGTCGTCCCGGCGGCAGTGCTGGCGATTGCGCTCTATCATTATTCGATCTTTTCGCTGGGGCTGCCGCTGATCGCCTTCTTTTGCGTGCTGCTGGTGATGGGCTGGGCGTTGGGGTTGGCGATCTGCGGGCTGATCCTGCGCCAGGGGATGGGGGCGGAGAGCCTGGCTTGGCTCGCGGTGTTCACGTTGTCGCCGGTCAGTGCGGTCTATTATCCGGTCGCGATCCTGCCGCACTGGCTGCAGCACATCGCCTGGGCATTGCCCTCGACCTATGTGTTTGAGGGCATGCGGGCGGTGCTGTTCCAGAAGGTGGTCCGCGCCGATTATCTCTTCACCGCGGGCGTGCTCGATCTCGTGCTGCTGAGCGTTGGCGTGTGGGCGTTTTTTCTCGCTCTTCGGGACGCCCGTCGACGCGGCGCGCTGTTGCAAATGGGCGAATAGGGCCGAGCTTCGCCGGCTGGCACAAGCGCCGGCCGTTTTCAATCGGCTGGAGTGCCGGCGCAGGGTGCGTTGACCCCGGCGCACCCCCGGGCTTTCCACCGATGGCCCGTCGCTAGCGCAGCCCGGGGGCGGGGGAAGATCCACCATTCCGGGCGTGATCGTCATGCGGCCGCGGTAACAAATCGGATACGGCTGGCCGCAGATCGAGCAACCGCAATGGTCATGCCGAAGCCTTTCCGGCCGGGAGAATTGATCAGCTGTGTCGAACAAGCGCTCCGGCGTTAATAGGTTTGATACTTGCCGGGTTTGATACAGGCGATTGTTGAGCGGCATGAGGCCGACCTAAGCTGTCTGCCACCGAGCATCTTCAGGAGAGCGTGATGCTGGTCGTCACCACCGAGAACATACCTCACTACCGTGTCGTCGAGGTCAAGGGCCAGTGCTTCGGTGTGGTCGTACGCAGCCGCGGGCTCGGCGGCAACATCATGGCGGGATTGCGCTCGATCGTCGGCGGCGAGATTAGCGAATACACGCAATTGCTGGAAGAGGCGCGGCGTCACGCGGTCGACCGGCTGGTGCAAAATGCGACCGCGATGGGTGCGAACGCGGTGCTGATGATGCGGTTCGATTCGGCCGAGATCGGCCAGACGATGAGCGAGATTGTCGCCTACGGCACCGCGGCGGTCGTCGAGCCGTCCGCGTGAACCCGTAAAGCCGTGCGCATCATCGTCTGCGTTCTCGGCCTCTTATGCGTCGCCGGGGCGGTGGGAGCGGCGTCTTTGCACCTGTTCCCGGCAGCCGCCATGCTGGCGCTGTGGGCGGTGATCTTTCTCGTCGGTCTCGCGGTCGAGCGCTGGCGCTACAAACGGCTCGGCGCGGCGCCGCCCGGCCCCGGCTGGCAGCGGACCGACGAGCGCTTTGTCGACCCCGAGACCGGCAAACTCGTGACCGTCTACGTCCACCCGGCAACGGGCTAGCGCCGTTACGTCGCAGCGTGACGCGGACGGTGACAAGCGCGAAATCCTTGCCCGCGGATGATCCGAGAAAGAAGGCATTCCGGTAGGGCGGGTAAGTCCCCAGGAGGGTGGGCAAGAATTGCGTTGCCTCGGCATCGGGTCTTCTCGAACCATGCGATGCCGGTGAGGAGCC
>JAFAHP010000070.1 GCA_019237175.1 Alphaproteobacteria bacterium | reverse complement strand
GTAGGTGTCGAAATTGGTTTCGACGATAGCGCCGTCCTTGACCGTGTTCTTGCCAAAGAGCGCCGCCGACAATCCCCAAATCGTACCACCTTCGAGCTGCTCGGCGACGGTCAGCGGATTGACCGCATGCCCGCAGTCGATCGCGACAACCGCCCGTTCGACCTTCACTTCGCCCTTGGTCACCCTGACCTCGGCTACCGCGCCGACGATCGAACCGTAGCATTCGTGGATGGCGATGCCGCGCCCGCTTCCGGCCGGAAGCTGCCCTCCCCATCCGCTTTTGTCGGCGAGCGTGTCGAGCACTTTGATGAAGTCGGCGCGCCCGGCGAGTAGTTTGCGGCGGAAGTGATAGGGGTCCTCCGCGGCAGCGTGCGCCATCTCGTCGATAAAGCTTTCGATCGCAAAGGCGTTTTGCGAGCTGCCGACAGAGCGCCAGAACGATACCGGAATGTGCGTGTTCTTTAGGACGCAATCGACCCGTGTGGTGACCGCGTAGGGCGAGTTGGCGAGCCCTTCGACCGCCATCGGCTCGATGCCGCTCTCGACCTTGCTGCGCCCGATCGAGCGCAACAGCGAGCCGACGGCGGTGCGGATGTCGAGTGCCGCAGGCGTGCCGTCGGCGGCAAAGCCGGCCCTGAAGCGGAGTGCCGCCTGCGGGCGAAAGCGGTCGTGCGCGATGTCCTGTTCGCGCGTCCAGATCAGCTTGACCGGCTTGCCGATTGTCTTCGAAACGCGGACCGCCTGGATCATCTCGTCGTTGAACGAGCGCCGGCCAAAGCCGCCGCCGCAAAAGCAGTTGTGGACAAAGACCTTGTCAGGCGGCAAGCCCGCCGCCTTGGCCGCCGTTGTCAACGTCAGCAAGGCATTCTGCGTCCCGATCCAGACGTCGAGCCGGTCGGGCCGGTAATGTGCGGTGGCGTTGAGCGGCTCCATCGGGGCGTGCGCCAGATACGGCACCTCGTAAACCGCCTCGATCGTTTTGGCGGCGTCCTGCAATGCCTTGCCGACATCACCGTCGTTGCGTGCCGTCGCCGCCGGACCGTCGAGTGCGTCGCGGTACGCCTTATTGAGTTGGGCGCTGTCAGTGCCGCCGCCCGCACCCGGGTTCCAGTCGACTTTCAGCGCGTCAGCGGCTTTCTTCGCGCGCCAGAAACGGTCGGCAACGACCGCGACCGCGTTGTCGAGCGGTACGACCGCCTCGACACCGCGCATTGCTTTCGCTGCACCGTCATCGACGCTTTTTAGCGTCCCGCCTGGCACCGGGCAGCCGAGGACGGCGGCGTAGACCATACCCGAGACGCGTGTGTCGATGCCGTAGGCCGCCGTGCCGTTGATCTTGTCCGGCACGTCGAGGCGCGGTTTGGGCGTGCCTGCCAATGTCCATTGCTCGGGCGCCTTGATCTCGGGCTCCTTGTCGGGGGTGATCTTGGCGGCGTCGGCGGCAAGGGCGCCATAACCGAGGCTGCGGCCGGAGAGCTTATGGATGACCAGGCCGAGCTTGGCTTCGCATTCGCCTTCGGAGACACCCCAGCGCTTCGCCGCAGCGAGCACCAGCCGCACCCGCGCCGACGCCCCGACCTGCCGCATTTGCTGGTGCGACAACCGCACCGAGTGGCTGCCGACTGAGGACATGTCCTTGCCGTAGACAAAGTCCTGTCGCAGGTTGCGGTTGGCCGAGGCAAATTCCGCCGTGACCTTCGACCAGTCGGCCTCGAGTTCTTCGGCCACCATCATCGGCAACGCCGTAAAGCTGCCCTGCCCCATCTCCGAGCGCGGGTAGCGGATGATGATCGTGTCGTCGGGTTCGATGACGAGCCAGGCATTGAATTCGTGCGGATCCGCCGTCTCCGGGCTCCACGGCTGGGCCGCGATCGAGAGCGCCTCGGCGGATCGCATGGCGATGGCGAGGCCGCCCGCGGCGGAGAGGCCGGTGACGATGAACTGGCGGCGCGACAGCGCCGGTGTCAGGATATTTCCGTCCATGACGCCCTCCCTCAGCTTTTCATCGCGGCTGCGGCGCGGTGGATCGCCGCTCGGATGCGCGGATAGGTGCCGCAACGGCAAATGTTGGTGATGCCGGCGTCGATATCGGCGTCTGTCGGCTGCGGGTTCTGCTTCAGGAAAGCCACCGCCGCCATGATCTGCCCAGACTGGCAATAACCGCATTGCGGCACGTCCAGGGCCCGCCAGGCCAGTTGCACCGGGTGCTGGCTGTCGGCCGACAGGCCCTCGATCGTCGTGATCGTCTTGCCGTCGACGTCCCCGACCGCAAGCGAGCACGAGCGCACCGCTTCGCCGTCGACATGGACCGTGCAGCAGCCGCATTGGGCGATGCCGCACCCGAATTTGGTGCCGGTCAGCCCCAATTCGTCGCGCACGACCCATAGGAGCGGCGTCTCCGGCTCAATGTCGAGCCGATGCCGCTCCCCGTTCACGATAAGTGTGACCATGCCGTCCTCCCACGCCGTTGGGCGCAACTTACCCGAGGCAGTCGGCGCCTTGACGCCGCACCCCTCCGGGCGCGGCTGTTGCTATGCCCGATTCTACGCCCCGCCGGACGCGTCCGTTAAGCACGTTTTCGCGAGACCAAGCGAAGTGGGGTGGGTGGTACCAGCGCGGATGCGCTCATGTCCCCACCGCTTCGTGCGGGAGGCGAACGGCATGAGGCCGGCGCTCCAGCTGGGCTTGCGAAGCTGGAGCGGGTTGAGGGGACGGCTGAAATTCCGCCTAGACTTGTCCCCGCGTAGAGGCCGCGTTAGCTGAAGACGATTTCTGTGAACCCGCGGCATTGAGCTTGCTTCGCGGCCCGCATCGCAATCCGATGCGATTATAAAAGGGGGCCCTGGCCCTTTTTTTCCTGGATCTCACCAGCGAGGGACCGAGCGGCAGTGACGATAGGTTGCCCTCTCCAACGGTGTCGTGCACAATCCATCAGCGCGCGAACAGTGACGGACGAGGCGCGATATGTTCTTTCGGCAGTTCGGTTCTCTGTTGGCGACCATTGCTGCTGTCTACGCGGCTCTGCTCGCCTGTTATCTGATCACCTGCATCGTTTTCACGCGACTGAACTGCCGCGCTATTAAAATCCAACCCCTCCGGCAGACGTCAATGTCGCAGATCCGTCGCGACCGCAGGCAGAGCGTCGTTTCGCTGGCGGTCATTGCCGCAATGCTCGGTGGCGGTGATTGGAGCTACACGACGCTCGGCTGGGGATTGCGACCCTTGTCCGGCATCGGCGGGACAGTGTTCTCGATCGTCGCCTCTCTCGTGCTGTTCGACACCTGGTTCTATTGGCTGCATCGACTGATTCACACTCGGTTTTTTTATCGGCGCGTACATCGCTGGCACCATGTGGAGATCGCGCCGGTGGTCTGGACCAACAATAGCGATCGCATGATCGATAATCTTTTCTTGCAATCGTATTGGTTCGTCGCCCATCTGCTGATACCGATCGCGCCCGCGGTGTTGTTCGCGCACAAGATCTATGATGAAATCACTGGCGTGATTGGCCACTCCGGCTACGAGCATGGTGGTCGATGGTGCTGGCCGCCATCACCACTGATCGGCGTCACTCATCACGATCAGCACCATCAGTTCGTGCGCTGCAATTACGCCACGCATTTCAGCTGGTGGGATCGGATGATGGGAACGCTCCATCCCGATCATGACCGCGTGCTCAAGGCCATCATCTCCCGTTCTCGTTGGATGTAGGCAAACGATTTAATTCAACCCGATCAAGCACGGTCTAGTGGCGCACCCGGCGGACTGCCCGCATTCGTCGCTTCATCAGTGCTTAATCGGAGAGCCGCATCCGGCGGGCGGGCCGGTAGCAGCGATGAACCGCAACAGACCGCCGAACGGGGCCGAAATCAGGCAGCCGGGACGAGCCGAAGGAAATGACTAGGAGGCGGTCAGGGGAGCGCAAACCGCAACAGGCCGAGGCGGAATGCGCTGCCCCGCGGGTCAAGCCCGCGCGCTAAAGGCTGTTCCGCCCTTGTATGGAGCTTTCTGAGTCAAGAGTTTTTTGTCGGGCGCGTATTTTTTGACCGCCTGCGCTGTGGGCGGGCGGCTGCGCCGACCGCACGGTGAGTCATCTGCCTGTCGGGCGGGCCGGGTCAAGGCCGCAGTCGCGCGTCGCGCGATGGCGCTGGTAGCGCCAGCCTTGAGGCGGCCGGATCGACAGGCCATCGCGATTGGTTTGCCGGACGCCGGCGTTTGCCGGGGCGATCGGAGGGGAGCTCGCCTGGGGGCGGCGGAAGCTTCCGCAGCAACCTTGTATTCGGCGATCCGAAGATCGGACCATGATGCAGTCATACGCATCGGCGGCAGAGCTCCGAAGGGCGGGCCCATTCTACAGCAGCGGCGCCAAAGGGCCATGGGCGGAAGCGGGACACCGCCACCTCGGGTCGTCATCGGCTAAGCACGTCCTCGAACCAGACGTTGCGCCGAACCGTTATTCGCTTAACCCGGTCTTTCTCTCAGCTCACCGCGCGCAAGCGGACGCCTTGCGGCACCGTGCCGATCGTTGCCAGCTGCCACAATGCGATCAACAGCTTGCGCGCAAGCGCCACGATCATGGTTTTGCGGGTGGTGCGGCGGCCGTCCTGGGTGCGCTGGCGGAACCATTGCGCGAGCGCGCTCTGCGGCTGGTGCCGCAGAAACCGCCAGGCGAACTGGATCATGCCATGCCGCACCCGGGCATTGCCGTGGGCCTTCAGCCCACGGGCTTGACCCGTGGGGCGGGCCAGTCCTTTCTCGCGTCGCCGGCTGCCGCTCTCGTCGGGCGCACCGGTGAGCCCAGCGGAACGCGCCACCGCCCGGCGGTCGCGCAAGCTGCGCGCGAACATCTCGACGCTGAGCATCTCGGCCGTCGCCGCACCCAGGCCATGGACTTGGCTGAGCGTGCGGACCTGGCGCTGATAGGCCGCAGAGCCGTGCTGCAGCTGCTCCCGGCGCGCCTTGTCGACCTCCTTGAGCTTCGCCCGGACCAGGGCCAATCGCGCCAGATCGCGGCCCAGCTCGGCCCGTGTCACCGGCGGCAGCGGCGCGCCCTCGCCGGTGCGCAAGCCGTCGAGCCGGGCCGCG
>JAFAHP010000802.1 GCA_019237175.1 Alphaproteobacteria bacterium | reverse complement strand
CTGACGACGTCCCGTGTCATGACATCGGCGACGTGCTCGCCTTGCGATTTGATGAACTGCCGGCCGATTTCCGAGTTCGGCTCCGCGCCGGTGCTTCTCAGTGAAGGGTTTGCCTCTGTTCCGATCTCGTAACGCCGAAACAGATCTCCCTCCGTGATCATGCCGACCAAACGCCCCTCGTCATTGACAACCGGAAGCCCGCTGACGCCGTGGTCGAGCATAATCCGGGCTGCTTCAATGATCGTCGCCGCGGCGGGAACCGTTGCTACGAAAGCGGACATGATGTCGCTGGCCTTCATCTCTGGCGCCCTCCCGCATTGCCGGTCCGCGCAGTAATCAAACATCGTCGCCAATCACTCGTTGACTCAGATCAACACATCGCCCTCGACTTGGATCAAGGCGAACCGCCGCTGGCCGGAGATCCTTCGAGATAATTCACGGCGCGGGCGGCGATCCTCCGATACTCGGCGGCGCACCTTGGCCTGGGGAGCAAGGCGGCGATTGAGGCACGCTTCGCGCTCAGCGTTACGCCACCGGGCATCGAGCGTCGAGAAATCGACAGCGCCGTCTGATGCTTGTCGAGCAACAATCGGGCGATGTCGCGGACAGACGTATCGGGACCTGCTGTAGCGACGTCAATGGTCATGATATCGCGTGCTTTCATCAACCGAGCCTCCGGCAATCTGCAATCGCCGCCTTGCTGCACCGTCTGTTCAGGCCTCAGCCGCCATTTCCAGGGCTTCGCGATCTCTGAGCTCGATCGAGTGGGCATTCGGGACAGTGATGATCCCGTCGCGCTTGAATCCCGAAAGCACGCGGCACACCGTCTCGATTGTCAGGCCGAGATAATCGGCAATGTCGTTGCGCGACATGGGCAGGTCGAGCCTTTTGGTCCGATCGCACCGCTCGAACATCTCGATCAGAAATGTGGCGACCCGCTCGGCGGCGGTCATGCGGCCGAGCAACAGCATGCGGCCATGCGCATTGGCGAGATCGCGCATCATCGTTTCGCGCAACAGCCGCGCCAGGGCTGGGTTCTGGTCGATCACCTGTTCGCTCGCGTGGCGCGGCAGGCGCATGACCGCGACCTCGCCAACGGCCTCAGCCGAAAACAGTCGCTCGCGGGTGTTGTCGAGCCCAAAGCAATCGCCAGCAAAACAGAACTCGGCGATGTAGCGCCGGCCGTCGGCGAGGAGTTTCGAGATCCGAACGGTTCCGGAAATCACCTTGTACCAGCATCCGGTGCTGTCGCCCTCGGCGTAGATTTCCTGGTTGCGGGCAAAAGTGAGCCGAGTGCCGATCCGTTCCAGAGCGACGATCGCGTCGAGCTGGCCGGATTGAGCGACCGCAATATTGGTGGCCGGAAACTCGGCGCGCCCGCCCAGATATCCGTTGTTATCGACCTGCCGATACATGATGCCCTCCATCCCGTTCGGATGGCGGCACCATCCCAGGTCCGCACCGGCTGGCGGAATCCGGTTTGTTACTTAGGGATTTTACGTACGTGAAACTACGTAATCGATGCGGATACGGGGACGTGGCTTAGGGCGGTACACCGAAGGCGACAAAACCACGCTTGTGGTCGGTCGTAAGCGAAAAGTTCGGCATAGCGGTCCCAGGAGATCACGGCGCGTAATGTCCGCTCGGCCTCGCGTCGCGGCATATGATCCTCGAGGTCGCGCGGCACGGTTCGCAGCGACTGGTAAAAGCTGAACGCCATATTGCAGGCTTGGCCGGTGAAAATCGCGCAAATCCGGCATCCGCAGATGCCAGCTAGCTCCGGTCAAGACCTCCGCGTAATGCTCCATGGCTACTAATAAATCACCCTAGACAAAACCAACCTCCCACGCGTCGACCCAAACCAGCTTGTTTGCAATGACTGCTATTTCCGGATACTGCAATGATTTGAAGGTGCGCGCTGCCGCTCGATGTCGTTGAGGCGCGGCGCTGGTGCGCGAGCGCGAACACGGCACGATGGACCACCTGCTGGTCATGCCGTTATCGCCCTTCGAGATCGCTATGTCGAAGATCTGGGCAAATGGGCTCGTTATCGTCGTCGCGGTCGGGCTGTCGCTGTACGGGGTGGCGCGCGGTGTGTTGGCGATCCCGATCGCCGGGTCGGTGCCGCTGTTTTTGTGCGGTGTCGCGATTTACGTGTTTTTTTGCGACCGCGGTGGGTTTGCTGCTCGGCATGGTCGCACGATCGATGCCGCAGCTAGGGCTGCTTTATCTGCTTGTCTACCTACCCCTGGCCATGCTCTCCGGCAGCAATACGCCGCTCGAAAGCATGCCGTCCTGTCTCGCAGCGGCGCTGCAAGCGTCGCCGACGGTGCATTTTGTCTCGTTTGCGCAGGCGATCCTCTATCGCGGCGCCGGCTTTGCCGTGGTCTGGCCGCAATTTCTGGCGACCGGTCTGATCGGGGTGCTGGTCCTGGCGCTGGCGCTCTTGCGCTTCCGTACTGTGACGGCGGCAAATCCGACGTAAGGCAGGGGGTGGTTGGAGACCGGCTTTGCCTAGCAAACAACGCGCGAGGCGCCGCGAAGGAGAGCGAGAAGTTCGTCGAACTCTGCCGGCTTTTCGAGGACGGCGAGGGCACCCCTCGCCAACGCACGCCGGCGGATAAGGTTATCTGAAACCGCCGTAAGGACAATGACCGGCAGGGTGTCGCCGCGGCGGCGGAGTTCCGCGAGGACTTCGAGGCCGCTCATCCCCGGCATATGGAGATCGAGGATCAGACGATCGCCGTCGACCGGCCGCGCCGCGTCCAGAAACGGACGACCGGCGGCGAACTCCTCCGCCTCAAAGCCTTCGGTTTCGAGCAGGAGACGGAGCGAATTCCGGGTGGCGTGATCGTCGTCGACGATGAATATCATTTTTTCCCACCGATCGCCTAAGATCACCATGCCCAATCGAATGGACGTAGCGTTGATCTGGATCAGGAACACCGAAAAACCACACGTGGTGTCTTCCCAACCGCCACAATCGGCATCTGGTTGTAGGCAGGAAGGTTTGAATAACCGCAAATCGCTTCTCGCGATCGCGGTCCGGGCCACGCGATGCATCGGGGGATGCCCGTGACAGAGGCGGCCGATTTCGGGAAATTGCCGGCGAACTTTCTGGCGGCGATTGTCGAATCTTCAGAGGATGCGATCGTCGGCAAGACGCTCGACGGTATCGTCACCAGCTGGAACCGTGCCGCCGAGCTGATTTTTGGCTATCGCGCCGCCGAGATGATTGGTCGTCCGATCTCGATCCTGGCCGCCCCCGGCGCTGTCGACGAGATGCCGCGGATTCTCGAAGCGATCCGGCGGGGCGAACGCATCGCGCATTACGTGACCGAGCGGCGACGAAAGGATGGCCGCATCATTCT
>JAFAHP010000786.1 GCA_019237175.1 Alphaproteobacteria bacterium | reverse complement strand
ATTTTTTATGCCATAAGATCCGACAGCGGTCATTAACATCGCCGGTCGGCCAGGGGACTTGACGGCGTGTGCGAGAACCCTAGCCTGGCTGCGTCTTCGAACGTCCGATCGTCTCCGGGCAGCGTTATCCAAGGCTGTTTGCTGCGGGTCCAAAAATGCATAGTCGGGCGCAGCCATGACGTATCGTCCAACGTGCCAGCCCGCACCCGATGCAAGCCGTCACCGGGTTTGCCGGTGCTAAAAAGTCAGCAGCTGCGTACCGGGCAAACCCAACGGATCTTCACGCGTCCGCTATCGGCAATGCTTTCGAGAGGTTGCGGTTCATCTCCTGTGAGGCGAAAACCGGCGACGGCGAGGGCGATCGAAAACGCGCTGCTCGTTGAGCGCTGGGACTCGGTGCAGTGGCATGTATACACCAACCGCGAAGCTTCGTTGATCTCGTAGCGGATTTTGCCGCACAAGCAACCATCGGTCTGTGGAAGTTTCATTTTTCCCTTCCCTGCGTCTAATGCCTCTGCCCGGCCCGCAGCTCGTCTATCGGTTTGATCCCGCAATTATACCGACCCCGCCATGACCGGGGGAAATGAGTGAAACGGGTCGAACCTCCACGTTCCGGAGCGAGGGCGATTGACGAAACCCGCCGCGGAGGGGACGATAAAACCAGCTGGCTGCCGCGCGCGGCACGCCGTCGCCTGAACCGGGAGGGTGGGAGATGCGACTCGCAATCTGGTCGACCACGACCCCGCGCGAAAATTCGACACATACGGAAATGTTCCGGCGCCAGCTCGAAGAAGTCGAGCTCGCGGAGCGGATCGGTATCGATCAGATCTGGTTTTTTGAGCATCACCTGCAGCCGACGGCGCCGGTCCCCTCGCCCAATTTGCTGATCGCCGCCGCCGCGCAGCGGACGCGCCATATCCGGTTCGCCAGCATGGTCAACATTCTGCCGTTCCGCCATCCGCTGCTCGTCGCCGAGGAGGCGGCGATGCTCGACAATCTGACCGACGGGCGCCTCGATATGGGTCTCGGCCGCGGTCTGCGCCCGCCGGAATTCGAGGCGTTCGGCGTCGATCAAGCGAAGTCGCGCGAGATGTTCCTCGAATCCTTCGAGATCATCCGACGAGTGTGGGCCGACGAGAATTTCGTTTACCAGGGCAAATACTGGACGGTTGGCAAGGAGGCGCCGCTGTCGCCGCCATTGGTGCAGCGCCCACACCCGCCGTTTCTGGTCAGTGCGCAGAGTGAGGAATCGCTGCGCTGGGCCGCCGAACACGATATTCCGTTCGCGCAGATCGACTCGCTGGTCGACCAGGCTCGCCGCGACCAGGCGCTCTACCGTCAGGTTCAGACGGCGCATGGCTACGCGCCGGCGCCGCGGCTTTATCTGATGCGCGAGATCTATGTCGGCGACAGCGATGCGCGCGCCCGCGCCGAGGCGCGGCTCCATCTGCTGCAGTATTGGGAATTGTGGAACCGCTATACGCAGTTCACCCGCGGCGGCTGGCTGCCCGACAGCTACGATTTCTGGCGGCGGCAGGCGCCGATGCTGCACGCGATGAGCTTCGAGGAGATCGTCGCCAACGACATGGTGCTGCTCGGTGGGCCGGAGACGGTGGCTAATGCCATTCTCCGCCTCGCGGACCGGCTCGACCTGATGGGTCTGGCGCTGATCTTCAAGCTCGGTGTAATGCCCTACGACATGGTCGAGCACTCGATGACCGCCTTCGGCGAAGAGGTGGTGCCGCGCATCCGCCACCTTCTCGACCGCTGACGCTGCGCCATGTCCTTTATGTCTTGCTAATTATGTCTTGCGCTAATCCGGTAAGCCCGCCTCCCTGCTAACGCGGTGTAATCGTTTCATGACGTGACCCGTCGAGCGGCGAAGCCGCCGGAGGCATGTAGGCGCGTTCTATACGCCGTTCTGCGTCTGGCAACACCCTTGTGCCAAGCTCCCTCAGAGAGAACAATGAGCAGTGAAGCAAGAAATCGCGGTCACGCCGTCA
>JAFAHP010000764.1 GCA_019237175.1 Alphaproteobacteria bacterium | reverse complement strand
TGAGCCAGACGCGTCGCCAAGTAAAGATCCAGTGGTGTCGCCGCCGGCTCGAGCAAATTCAAATGGATCTGAGTTGCGAAATCGGGATGGATCCGTAACCACCCGGTGAAACCGCTAGCCTTGTCATCAGTCCACCCGTCTCTGAGGATCGATTGATGCGGGCTCTGCGGATCAAGAGCGAAAAGGGCATATTCGACAAGCGGACCCGCCGCATCTTCGGTCTTGATTGTCGCCGTCAGTCGGGTGACCTGGGCGGGCAACGCGCCCGGAAGCTTCGCCACCGTGACGCTGCCGTTTACCGGGCGCACTTCGAGCGCCTCCCTGTCTTCGAGAAACCTGACTAGAGGCTCGCCATTTGGTGCCGCCTCGATCTCGGTAAACCCGCGGAGCACGCTCGTGGCCAACCGGCGGCCGAGGCGGCCGGCATGAGGCTGCCATTTGATGCCGATTTGGAACGGATGTGCGACGCGACGCGATCCCGGCAAGCCGAGGTGCAAGCGGAGGGCCAGGCTTCGTTGGCTGATCTCGCCGCTCGAAAGCCGTATCCGGTTTTCCGGCAGGGGTTGCAGCGGTGTTAGAGACAGCTGTGGCGGGCGTCCCCACCGGGTGCTCCAGATCGCGGTCAATGTCACCGATTGCTTTGGCGCTATGTCAATTTCCGGCAAGTCCAAAAATACCCAGCCGTCTGGGACCGATTGGTAAGGGATAGCCCATTGCCCCAAAATCCGGTCATCTTCCCCGGTGGCGATGCCGACGGTCAGGAGCCCCTCGGCATCGGGCCCGGCTCGAACAGCATGCAACTCGACCGCGGCTAGGCCTTGAGAGGGAACCGGAAGTAATTGCGTCAACTGCCAGGGCCCATTCCCTGCCTGCGGACCAACCGACGCTTCGGTCGGTTCGCACGCAAATGCCAGCCATGTCGCCGGAAGCTGCGAACGCGACAGAAAATTCTCGACGGTATCGAACGCGTTTTGCAACTGATCGTGGACGATACGGAAGGCGGTGTATTGCCGTTGCAATACGAGTAACCGCGCGGCCGAGGATCCGGCCAGTCTGGCGATCGCGTCGAAGAGCAAACGATATGCCGTCAGAGCGGCTGCGTCTGGGCCGTCTGAGAGATCGATTAGGTTTGGATTTGGTAAAAACCCTTCGCCGCCGCCGGACCACGCCTCACGCAATGCTTCGAGCTCTGTTTTCCCGGTCGTCGACATCGCCAGCAGCGCAAGGCAGAAAGTCGGAGGATGATCCAACCGGACGCGCAGTGGTCCCGGTTTCGCCGCTGCGCTAAAAATTTCGAAGTGTTGGTTTCGATGTGCGCGCGAGCAAAGATAAGGCTCGACGCTCGACGGCAGCTGCAACACATCCGTGATTGTGGGAAGATCTACAATCGGCAGGATGACCTTGAATTCACCATTGAATATCGTGGCGGAAGATGCCTGATCGGTGATTATTCGGCGGTGAGGCATGGGATGAAGATCATAGATGGAATGCGCTCGGCTGGCCTCGACGCGATGGGCGGCTATTGCCTTGATGGCGAAGCTGGAGTGATGAAGTTTTGGTCGTCATCGCGAGGAGCAACCCGACGAAGCAATCCCGACGAGCTGAGAGCACGGGAGAGATTGCTTCCCCCCGGACCGTCCCGGGAGGCCCACGGGTCATGCCCGGGGGCTGAAGGCCCACGGCCGTCCGGGGGTCGCAATGACGGGCCTTTGAACGAAATGACCGAAGATTTATTCCCATTGTGTAGAGAGCGTGTGCCCGGCCTCGGGGTCAGCCTGCGCAACAGCTTCAAATGTTGCGGGAGACAGACGGTTTTGAGGTCGTAGCGCGCCAGTACGGTTGCGCGCGCGGATTGGCGCAGCCAATGTTGCGCAACAGGGTCGGCGCAGGCATCAGTGATAGCATCGGCTAGGGTCTGGACGTCAAAAAAATCGACCAGCCGCCCATTCTCCCCATCGACAATGACTTCTTCGACCGGCGGGGTTCGCGATCCGATCACCACGCATCCCGCCGCCATCGCCTCGAGCAATGACCACGACAGCACAAACGGATATGTGAGATAAACGTGAACTCTGGAGAGCTGTAAAACGGTGAGATATTGGCGATAAGGGAGGCTGCCGAGAAAATGAATGCGCCGCAGATCCAGTTGTCCGTCGAGCTCGCGGACGATTTTTTCCCTCCAGCTCGCCGTGCCGGAAGGTCGGCAGCCATAGCTCACCCCATCCCCGCCGATAATCAGAACATGCGCATCGGGCCGGCACCGTAATACCTCTGGCAAGGCGCGCAAGAATATATGAAACCCGCGGTACGGCTCGAGATTGCGCGCGCAATATGTAATCACCTCGTCGCCAGCCGCAAAAGACGTCCCGCCTGCGAGCCAGATGCGAGCCGTCGGCTCCGGGTGTACGACATCGGTGTCAACTCCTTCATGGACGACGCTGAGGCGGTTCCAATAGCGCTTCGGGTACTGGCTGCGTTGCCATTCGGTCGGCGTCTGGCCCCAGTCGACAGCATCCAGTCCCAAAAGGTTGATCGCGTTGCGCGTCCGCAGCCGCATTGCATCGTCAGCAGCAGGGGGAAATTCCGGATCGAAGTCGACATCCGCACCCGCGGCGTGATAAAAAAATTCAAAATATCCCAATAATGGAACAGACGGCCATATGTCCTTTACATAAAGGATCTCACCCCAACCATTGTGGCCGATTATCAAATCGGGAAGAAACCCCTCTCGCTTCAATGCCTCCCCGCAAGCAACGACAGAGAGACCATTATTGACGGCAATATCGAATTCGGCCAGATAAGGATGTACCCCGCGCTGCGCCGACGCTGATCGGTATGTAAGGTGGCGTACCCCGGGAACTTGCCGCGCGCGCTGCTGGGCAATGCATACGACGCGATGTCCAGCTTCCGCCAGATACCGTACAACATGGACGTACTGAGCAGGGAAGTTTTGATGGATGAAGAGATAGTTCAACCTATTGACCTCCAGGCTTGTAGGCTACCACCCACAAGTCAAAAGCGTCGCCGCGCCGAACCTTGGCCCCGACGAAGCCGGCATTGATCAACAGGTTGTGCAAAGATCGCGCGGTGAAGCCGGTCTTGTGCGCCATAAACGGATAACCCCGCGCCAACGAAGGCGTGTGTCCGAAAATCATATCGAGCGGTGTCACCGGCCCGGCGGGCGACATGTAGGCCTGCTCTTCGAGACGATCGGCAACCACCAACTCCGCTACTTGTTGTAGGTCCGGAACTGTGAGAAGTAGCAGGCCGCCGGGTTTCAACACTCGAAGGAACTCGGCAAGCGCAGTGGGGACCTCGAAGCGATAAACATGTTCTAAATTATGCGACGACCAAACTGCGTCGACCGAAGCGGAAGCGACCGGGTCCATATCGGTGATCGAGCACACAATGTCGGGTCGGACCGCGGGATCGATGTCGAGCCTGATCTCGCGCCATTCGGGGCCGTGAAAATGCTGGTGCAATTGTTGCCGGCGGGGATAGCCGCAGCCAACGTTCAAAACCGTTAGTTCGGACACCGGAGGCACACCGTTATTGTTATCGGCACCTCGCGGCGCCGGCATGGGATCCGCCGCTTACATGTTGATCTAAGCCGCACTGCGGTGCGCCTTAGGGATCATGACGCCGAAAGATGCGGAGAGTGATCGCCTCTAATGGGTCGTCGGCGATCCGGGCAATGCACGGCCTACCGTCGCGAACCGGACCGCCAATCCCGCTCTCAAAAAAGGCACCCTGGTATTCGACCCCGAAGCGGTGAGACTGATGCGCCACGAGACGCACGGCAAACCCGGTCAGCGCCAGGCTCCGTCCGCGCGTGCCGCATAGCTTGCCGTCGCTGATCCACGGCGTCTCGAGCCCATTTGGGCCGTAGGCCTTGTATTCGATGTCGCTTGCAGAAAGCGCCTCGAGCGGCCGGATGCCAAACGCTTCCAAGCGCACTTTTCTGCCGAGGCTGCCGATCCAGCCCTCGGCGGGTATGCGAAGATCACCGACGCCCTCAATGTGCAGATGGACTTCGATCGCGATATTTTGCGGTGGTGCTGCAAGCACCTGTGACCGAACCGGCGCCGGCGCGCGAGATTCGATGCGACGTACCACGATTTCGCGCGGGCTCGATGGCCGGTGCGCGTCCTCATAGGTTGTAATAAGCACATACCCGCCGGTATCGGGCGCTCTGATTATGACGGTCCCGTTTTCGACGCCGAGCCAACAGGTATCCTTGCTGCCCGATCCAAAGATCTCGGCTCGGCTGTCGCGTTGCGAAGGCGGTGTCGACACGTGCACCGCGGGCAACGTGATTTCCCCGCCCTCATCGCCGCCGTCAATCGCTGCGGCAACGTCGAGGGCATAGAGACCGGGCTCCAGTCTGACCATTCGCGCATGTGCGGCAATGTCTGAGGCGTCTTCAATCGGCAGTAATTTAATAATATCGTCCTCTTCAATGAGGCGATCTTCGTTTACCCCGAGCAGTGACGCATCATCGTGCGCCGCCATCTTGCTCTCCCTCGTGATCCCCGGCTCACCCCCGGGTTCTCCTCCGATAGGCCATCGCTCGCGCAGCCCGGGGGCGGGGAAGGTATGAGTAGGGACGGGGCGGTTGGAACTGCTGACCTTTACTCGCGTCTTCACTGCCGGTCCAGTCGCTTTCAGTCCAAAGGCGAAGGGTTCACTGCAACGCGTGCCAAGCCAGACCATTACGGCGCTCGGGTCTTAAAAAACGGTTAGATATATTGGACTGGGATCGTTAGCGGATCTTTCATTCTCTATCGGCGATCGTCGAATTGTTGCGACTGGTGTCGCGCTGTGACGGTGTCGACGACGAATGACCGCGGCTACGATCATCTTTGCGCGTGAGGATTTGTCAATTCCGGGCGCCGTCGAACCGCCGAGCGAACGCGGCGTGGCTAAAGAGGCTCGTTTCTTCAAACTCCTGCGCGAAACCAGCCCAGACGTCATCGTTCTTGATCTGAGCCGCGATCCGACAAGGGGTGTGGCGGCAATTCTGAAAATTCGGGCGCGGTCACCAGTACCGATATTGGCAGTCTGCGATCTCGGCAATCCCTCTGCAGAAGAGTTTCGTATCGCCGGCGCGGCCGACTGCATCCCGACGCCGATCGAGCTTTATCTGCTTAACGACAGACTGCAGCAGATTATCAGAGTGACGCGCGCCGCAGCGTCCCGATTCACCAGCGGTGCCACAGCTTTCGTTTTTGATGGAATTACCTTCGACCCTTACCGCGATTTGCTCGCGGGAGCCAATGGTGCAACGGTCGCTCTGACCACTTCCGAGAGCCGATTGTTGCAGCATTTTGTCTCGCGGCCGTGGCGGCTCTGCCCACGGGCGGAACTCACAGCCGTCTTATATGGCAGCTCTCGACCCGCCGGCGACCGTGCGATCGACATCATCATAAACCGGCTGCGCCGCAAGCTCGCTCTGTTGCGTGAAGCCGGTGCTCGCACCCTGATCAAGACCGAATTTCGTCGCGGCTATCTTTTCGTCGCCGCCGTGGCGACGGCGGAGGAATGGAGCGCCGGCGATGCCGCCGCCTGAGGTGCGCGCCAGGAACAGTCGACCGGCGGCGTCGCCGTCGTCGAGCGAGCCGGAAGAAGAGCCGCCGGCGCCGCCGTCTTCATTGCTTGGTGCTTTGGTGGTGGTGGCGAGGCACCGAGGTATGCATCTCGACGTCCCGGTATTGATACGCGACTACCGCCTCGACCGCGGCGAGCCATCGGTCGAGAAACTGCTGCAGATCGCCCGGGGCTGCGGCTTGCGGGCGATGACGGTCGAATTGCGGTGGGCCGATTTGATGCGACTTGGCTCGGCACTGCCGGCAATCCTGATGCTGAAGAACGGCAGCGCGATGGTTCTGCTACGCGCCGCCCGCACGACCGAGACGCCGCATATTATTGTCGAGGATCCGATCGCGGGTCCGGATGCGTTGCTGACACTTGACGAGGCACGGCTCGCCTCCGGCTGGTCGGGGCGGGTCATCCTCGTCAAGCGGGACTATCGTATCCGCGACGAGGACCGGCCTTTCGGGCTCGGTTATATTGCCGCCCAGCTGCTCCGCGATCGCCGCCTCGCGCGCGACCTCGCGGTTTCAGCGATCGCGCTGAGCCTGCTGGCGCTAAGCCCGATAATCTTCTGGCGACTACTTATCGACCGGGTGCTGTATTACCACGCCGTAAGCACGCTCGCAGTGCTTTGCGTAGGCATGCTCGCATTCGTGATCTTTGAGACGATATTCGCATACCTTCGCCGCTATCTCATTGTCCAATTGACAGCACGGGTCGACACCAAGATTTCAACCTACGTCTTTGACAAGGTCCTCGACCTTCCTGTTGAGTTTTTTGAGCGGACGCCAACCGGTATCATCACGCGCGATATGAGCGAGGTTTTCAAGATTCGCAGCTTTCTAACTGGCCAATTGTTCGGCACGGTACTCGATTGTTTCGTGTTGCTGATTTTCTTGCCGATAATGTTTTTCTTTAGTATAACGTTGACTGTCATAGTTCTGGCGATCTGTGGTCTGATCTGCTTATGGATTATCGTTACACTACCGGTCCTGCGCAAAAAGGCCGGCGCGGTTTTTGCCGCTGAGGGAATGAAAAATGCCTTTCTCGTGGAAACTTTACAAGGTATTCGCACGGTAAAGTCTCTCGCCCTCGACGCCCGCCACCGTCACGAGTGGGATGTCCGGGTCGCGAAGGCGGTGCGGCTGCGGCTGGACGAAGGCCAATTCGCCAACATCATCCAGACAATCGCGCAGATGCTCGAGCGCTTTATGACATCGGGCGTTTTGGCGCTGGCCGTGTACCTTGCAATTACGACCAATGATCAAGTGTACGTCGGTGCGCTCGTCGCCTTTGTCATGTTGACCACGCGTGTCGCGGCACCGTTGATGCAGCTTGCCCATCTGTTGCAGCACTATGACGAAGCACAGTTCGCCGTCAAAACCATCTCGGCGCTGGTCAACCAGCTGCCCGAGGAAGGCCGCGGGCGGCCCGGAATACGCACGCCGCTGGTTGGCCGGATAGAGTTCAATGGAGTGTGATTCCGCTATCCGCAAGCCTTCCAGCCGGCACTCGATAATGTGACGTTCACCATCGGTGAAGGGACCATATTTGGCATCATGGCCGCAGCGGGTCCGGGAAAACCACGGTAACTCGCCTATTGCAACGGCTGCATTCG
>JAFAHP010000758.1 GCA_019237175.1 Alphaproteobacteria bacterium | reverse complement strand
ACGGTCGATCTGTTGGCCATCGGCATTTTGCGCGAGCTCGGCGTGCTGATGACGGCGATCATCATCGCCGGCCGCTCAGGGAGCGCGTTCACGGCCCAAATCGGGACGATGGGGCTCAACCAGGAGATCGATGCGCTTCGAACCCTTGGTCTCGACCCTGTCGAAGTTTTGGTAATTCCGCGTTTGGTAGGGCTGTTCGTGACCCTGCCGATGTTAACCGTTTACGCCGATCTGATGGGACTTTTGGGCGGATGTTTGATGGCCTGGGGTGTGTTGGGGATCACAATTCCCGAATTTCTCAGCGAGTTGCGATCCGCAGTCATCCCTCGAACTTTTTGGGTGGGCGTCGTCAAGGCGCCGGTTTTTGCCGCGATCATCGCTGCCGTCGGCTGCTATGAAGGCTTTCTCGTGTCGCGCAGCGCCGAAAGCGTCGGGCGGTTGACGACGTTGTCGGTGGTTGAATCGCTCTCTCTTGTGATTATCGCAGACGCCGTCTTTTCGATTGTCTTCTCAGTCCTGGGCATCTGACCGTGACGGATAGAGGCGCGGAACCGGTCATTCGCGTGCGTGGGCTCGTCAATCGCTTCGGGTCCGAAGTCGTGCATGACGGGCTGGACCTCGATGTGTTCGCGGGCGAGGTCCTGGGCGTCGTCGGCGGTTCGGGAAGCGGAAAATCGGTTCTGCTGCGCTCGATCGTTGGGCTCAACCGGCCAACCGAGGGCCATGTCGAAGTGTTCGGAACCGACATTCTGAAAGCGAGCGAGGCCGAACGGCACGAAATCGAAAGGCGTTGGGGTGTCTTGTTTCAGGACGGCGCGCTGTTCAGTTCGCTGACCGTCGCCCAGAATATCGAAGTGCCGATCAAAGAATTTTATCGTATGCCTCAAGTGCTGATGGACGAGATCGCCGCGCTCAAGATCGGCCTCGCCGGCTTGCCCGAGGACGCGGGATCAAAATTTCCGTCTCAGCTGTCCGGCGGCATGCGCAAAAGGGCGGGTCTGGCCCGGGCGCTGGCACTCGATCCGGAAATCGTGTTCCTCGACGAACCCACCGCCGGGCTCGATCCGATCGCCGCCGGCGATTTCGACGCTTTGATCCGCGATTTGAAGAGCAGCCTCGGTTTGACGGTGTTTATGGTGACGCACGACCTCGACACCCTGTTCGCGATCTGTGACCGCGTCGCGGTGTTGGTCGACAAGAAGCTTCGGATCGGCACCTTGGAGCAGATGCTCAACGACGATCATCCCTGGATCCGGGCCTATTTTCACGGTCCGCGCGGCAGAGCGGCGCAGCACGCCGAGGCCCTGCATATCGCGATGGCCTCGAACCCGATCGCCGCGGCGACCTCCGCCTGAGGCCGGCCGGGCGGAGAGGACGGATGGAGACCCGGGCACATTACGTCGCTGTTGGCGCATTTGTACTCATCGTGATTTTTGCCGCCTTTGGCGCGGTGTTGTGGCTTGGCCGCGTTGAATTCGGCGAACAGCTCAAGACATATTATATCTTTTTCAAAGGATCGGTTGCCGGCCTCACCCGCGGCTCGGCGGTGCAGTACAACGGAATCCCGGTTGGCCGCGTCAGCGAAATCCGCGTCGACCGCGACAATCTCTCGCAGGTGCAGGTACAGGTCGAAATCAACAGTAATTTGGTCGAGATCAAAACCGACGCACGCGCTTTTCTCGACGCCAATATTCTAAGCGGCGTTGCCATCATTCAAATCCGCGGGGGCACACAGCATGCGCCGGTGCTCGAGCCGCAGCCCAATCACCATTACGCAATCATCAAAGCGGGGCAAAACGAGCTCGAAGAAGTAAAAGCCTCGCTACCCGAACTGCTTTCCAGTCTCAAGCAGGTCTCGCAGAATCTGAATTCGCTGCTTGACGAGCGCAACCGCCAAGCGGTTGCTGACAGTCTGCAAAATCTCCGCACGATCACCGCCGCTGTTGCCGACCACAGCGAAGAGGTCGGCGCGATCCTCGATCATGCCGACGCGAGTATTCTTGAATTTAAATCGCTGATACATAATATAGACGAAAGCTATACCGTGCGTGGCGGCTTGAAGGACCAAGTATCGCAAACTCTCAAAGACTACGATCGGGTAGCGGCAAACCTCGTTGACACTGCCCAGCAGCTGCGGTTGATCCTGGCCGAAAACCGGTCGGGCTTGCGTGACTTCGTCCAGACGACCTTGCCGGCGTTCGACGATCTGGTCACCGACGCGCGGCGGCTCGCACAAAATGCCAACCAATTCATCGTTCAGCTGCAGCGCGACCCGACGCGCTTGCTGTTCGGCGACCGGCGCCAGGGATATCAGCCGCGATGATATTGTCGCCGTCGCGGGTCGGCCGGCGATGGTTCGCCGCCGGTGCAGGGCTGGCACTCGCCGGGTGTGCCAGCCTTTTTGTCGCTTCATCGCCAAGCAAACTCTACCGCCTCACCGCCCCAAGGAACTTTCCAGCCGGATTGCCGCATGTCGGCGCGCAGCTGCTGATCGATTTGCCGCAAGCCTCGGCCGACATCGACACCAGCAGGATTTCGCTGAGCCGTTCTCCGCTCTCGCTCGATTATTTTGCGGATGCGGAATGGACCGACCGAGTACCCGATCTGATCCAAAACCTTTTGCTCGCCTCGTTTGAGAACAGCGGAGCAATCACCGCAGTCAATAACAATGCGGGAGGAATGAGCACCGATTTCATCCTGCGGACCGAAATCCGCCATTTCGAAGCGGTTTACAACAATGCCGACAGGGCGCCGGGCGTTTGGGTGGAAGTGATCGCGCATTTGGCGTCGGCGCGGCGGCGCGCGATCGCCGCCACGTCGCGATTTGAGCAGCATGTGCCCGCCGCTGCCAACGATATTTCCTCGATCGTTGTCGCCTTTAACTCTGCAACCGATGCCGTACTGCGGGGTATCGTCATCTGGACGCTGAGTAATCCTGCTTTATCGCAACCGCGGCGCGGGCTAATGTGACCACGTTTCGTTCGCATCGGGGGTCTTCGGGTGGGGCCAACAGGAAAGACCGCGAAACTCCAGGTGAGCGCGGCGGAAATCGCGGCGATGCGTGCCGCCGCTACGGTCATCGAAGCTACCCGCGCCGGATTTGCGTCCAATGACAGCGGGATCCTCGCCGAGGTTGGCGCGGATGCGGAGCGACTCGCCGAATGGCAGCATTATCCCGCCGGCGACGTCTACGACGGGTGCAGCCATGCCCAGTATTTCTACCATTCGCATCCCCCGACCCAGCGCGGGCCTCGCGAGCACGGGCATTTCCACACCTTTTTGCGCGCCGAGGGCATGCCCTTTGGGGTGACGCCGCTCGTCCTACCGGAAGCCGCGATCGCCGACGCCCCACCCTCTCCGCCACAAGCGGCGCCGCTCAAACGCGGCCACCGGGATGAAGTCAGTCACCTCGTCGCCATCGCTTTGAGTGTCCGCGGCGAGCCGATTCGGTTGTTTACCACCAATCGCTGGGTCACCGGCGAGACGTGGTATTGCGCCGACGATGTAATCAGAATGCTTGACTGCTTCACGCTCGAGGCGGCTGACGGCCCGGTGCCTGTAAACCGCTGGGTTGGCGCGATCATGAGGTTGTTTCGGCCGCAGATCGTCTATTTGCTGCGGTTACGCGACGAAGCCGTGATGAGTTGGCGGCGCCGGCGGCGCACAAATGTATTCGAAGATGTCCGGCTGGAGGTCACCTCGAGTTTCGATATCGACCTCGATAGCCAGTTCGCCCTTCTCGACCGGCTACGGAGCGATCCCGACCCGGGTATTTCCCCCGGCGCGGCAAGGCTGCTGCAGACAGCCGAGGGCTGGGGCGAAGGCCATGCGAGTTAAAGTGCGCTTGCCCGCTCAGCGAAGTGGTGCCGTGGGCTGACGCGGCGGCATGTTGTTGGCGTTCAGGCAATCCTTGAGCTTCGCTTCGCGTTTGGCATTCGAACCGGGCGTAAAATCGGGAAATGCGGCCTGCGCCTGTTTGGCGCAGGCATCCATCGTTTTCCATTTCTGCATCGCGCTCGTACCTTGGCCCGTGGCGAAGGCTGAGCAGGCGAGAAAAGTGAATGCCGCCGCCCACAAATATACCCGCCAATACATCATCCGGCTTCACTCCCTTGGCCTCACGCGATCGCCCGCGGTTGTCCGCCCGGATGGTATACCAGACAATGCACCGGATTTGTGGACGCTGCGACCGCGCGCTGTGTCAAACTCGGACCCTATATATGCGATGGGAGCGTAACGAGCGGGGTGCCGGTGATGCTGAGAATCTGGGGCAGAAACACATCATCGAATGTGCAAAAGGTGCTGTGGTGTTGTGGCGAACTCGACATTTCGTTCGAGCGGATCGATGTCGGCGGACCGTTTGGCGGCAACCAGGACGCCGAATACCTGGCGCTCAATCCCAACGGGCTGGTGCCGACAGTCCAAGAGGGCGATCTCATCCTCTGGGAATCCAACACGATCTGCCGCTACCTGGCGGTGACGCGCCACGCAGAGCGGCTCTATCCGTCGGCCCCTCCCGCGCGCGCCAATGTCGAACGGTGGATGGATTGGCAGCTGTCGACGATCGGTCCGCCGATGGGCGCACTACTCTACGGGTTGATCCGCTCCAAACCCGAAGAGCGTGACCATGCCGCAATCGAGGCGGCACGGCGCAAAGCGGTGGCCGCCTGGACCATCGTCGAAGACGCACTCGACAACACCCCGTTTCTCGCCGGGAACGACCTGACCTTGGCGGAGATCGTGATGGGGACCCTGGTCTACCGCTGGCACGCTTTTCCGATCGAACGGCCGCCGCTGCCCAATCTCAAAGCGTGGTATGACCGCATGCGCGAGCGACCCGCCTTTAAGACGCATATCGCGATCCCGATCACATAATCGTGAGCGCGCTGCCCCATCTATTGTTGCTTCGGGGTGCTGCCCGCCTCGTGTAGAATTTCGGCCGCCGGAATTGTCCGGTTGTGGAGGGCACGCACATTTACAGGGGCAAAGAGATGCGAGCTTCAAGCAGGTATGGGATCCTGACCGCGATTACAGCGGCAGCGATGATCGGCATAGCGATCCCGGCGACGGCACTAGACGTGGAGGCCGTCCTGAAAGACCGCCAGGCAACGATGAAGCAGCAGGGCAAGGCCATGGGCGGGGTTAAGGCTTTCCTTGAGGGCAAGAGTGATCAGGCGGC
>JAFAHP010000742.1 GCA_019237175.1 Alphaproteobacteria bacterium | reverse complement strand
GCAATAGTCGTGAATAGCTGAAGTGAAGTGCCATCGCGCTGAAAATGAACCGGCAAAACCGGACCTTGACCTTCCTCCGGAATCGCCAACTCGGAGGAAACCGGAACGTCGGGGAACGCAAGCAGCCGGTTCAGCAGACCAGCCGTTTTGGGCATCCCGTCAGCATCGGCATCGGCCGCCACACCGCGGATGAAGTGGAGGGCAACCTCATGCCAGTTGACGATAAAGGGGCGCAGACCGTCAGGAGAGAGCAAGGCAACCGCCAGGTTCAACGGCTCGGAGGTGGGAGTGGGCGGGATTGCACCGGCCAGGAATTCGGTCAGGTTCAACGCGCCGCGATTGGCTCGGAGCAGATTCCAATGGCGATCGATAACGAACGCCGGATAAGGCTCGTGCTGGGCGAGCATATAGTCGAGCGCGCTGTTCACGGCAGCGAGATCAGGGGTCGCTAAATTGCGCTCCCGCCAAGCCGGCGCATAACCCGCGGCAAGCAGCAGCGTGTTCTGTTGGCGCAGCGGCAGCGCCATGGTTGCACCGAGGCGAAGGACCATGTCCCGGCTCGGCGCCGTCCGACCCGATTCGATAAAGCTCAAATACCGCTGGGTAGTGCGCGCGGCGGCGGCAAGGTCGAGTTGCGACAGTCCCCGCCGTCCGCGCCACTCCCTAAGCAGACGACCGAACGCGTTGCCGCTCGATCTCGATGGGTGACGGCCCCGGGCTTCAGTTGCGTTCATCGAGCAACACGATATCCGCGCACCTTGTCTTACTCCAATTCCCTCCAAGGGAATTGAGCCGTCACCCGAATTGCCTTCAGCATAACACCGCCCCCCATCAAGGTGAGAGACATGCTCAAAGTCGGAGTCGTCGGGACATTTGCCGCGAGCCTCGAAGCGGCGATACGGAGGAAGCTGACCGCCCCTTGCGAGATTGTCGTGTCGAGCGAGACGGAGATCCTATCGCAGCTCCCTTATATCGATGTGTTGGTGACCATGCTGCTGACCCCCGAGATGGGCCGCCGATGCACCCGCCTCCAACTCGTTCAGGTGCCGGGCGCGGGACTCGATCGGATCGACCGCTCGGCAATGCCAAGCGGAGCATGGCTCGCAAATGCCTACGGGCATGAGAATGGAATTGCCGAATATGTGATCGGCGCGATGGTGGCGGTGACCCGCGATTTTATTCAATCTCCATACCGCGCTTGGCAGGGGTGAGTGGGACAGTCAATGGGCGCTCGGCAAGCCGCCGCCCCCGGTTTGGCCAGAGCTCGCGGGCAGGACCATCGGAATCCTCGGCTATGGCAGAATTGGTCGGGCGGTTGCCCGGCGTGCCCGCGCTTTCGGCATGCAAATTTGCGCGGTGCGGCGCAGCATAGAGCGTTGCGCCGACGACATCGCCTTCCTCGGCGGTCCCGGGTCGACCGACGACGTCATCCAGTGGGCCGACTACCTGCTGATCTCGATGCCGGCAACCCCTGATACGGTCGGCCTAATCGACCGTAGGCGGCTCGGTTTGATGAAATCGACGGCGTATCTGATCAATGTGGGGAGGGCGGAAATCGTCGACGAAGACGCGCTCTACGAGACCCTCGCCGGGCGGATGATTGCCGGTGCCGTGCTCGATGTCTGGTATCGCTATCCCCGCGCGCCCGGTTCTACGCCACCCGCCGCCCGCCCCTTCCATGAATTGCGGAATGTGCTGATGACCCCTCACGTCTCGGGCTGGACCGACGGAATGCTCGACGCGCGCGCACGGCTGATCGCCGAGAACATTCGGCGGGTCGCTGACGGTGAGAGGCCGCTAAATCTGGTGGCCGCATGAATAACGGCCCTTCTCCGACGCCGTTTTCCCCCCACCCTTCCCTCCCCCGCGCGCGGGGAAGGGTCAGGGAGGGGAGTTTTCGCCCGCCCTTCTTCTACGGTTGGGTTCTTGTCGGAATTGCATTTGTCACGATGGCCGTCGGGGTTAGCGCGCGCACTGCCTTTTCGCTGCTGTTTCCGGCAATCCTTGCCGAATTCGACTGGGACAGAGGTGTGACCGCAGGTGCCTTTTCCTTCGGTTTCATGGTCTCCGCCGTCGTCA
>JAFAHP010000738.1 GCA_019237175.1 Alphaproteobacteria bacterium | reverse complement strand
GCGCGAGCGGAATACTGATGGCAGAGCCGCTAGACGTCGTTGTTACGCGGGCAGAGCGACCGATAGTCGGCCGACCACACCATGCCGCTCGATCAGCCGCGCGACGAGACCCGACTTCTTTGCTTCCTCGACAAAATTGCGCAAATAGGTGGCAGCGGCCGCATTCTTCCGCGCAGTGCCGACCGCTTGCTGCACCGAAGCGAATTTGCCGTCGAGAATATGCGAGCCGGGTCGTGCCCGCTGGGCGTCGATGAGACCCGGCCGTAATCCGGCATAGGCATCGAGCCTCTGTGCGTCAAATGCCTCGAGCGCCGCCGCGGCATTGTCGAACTGCATGAGCTCGCCCTTTTTGTAGTTGTTCTCAAGCCACAACCCATAGGCGCTGCGCGCGGTCACGGCGACCCGCCGGCCCGGCTGGTCGACCTCCGCAATCGCGCGAATCGGCGAGCCAGCCGGCACCAGATAGGTCGCCTCGATCTCGACATAGGCGGGGCTGAAGGCGATTTTCTCGGCGCGCTGCGGTTCGGCGCCGATGAGCCCGATATCCCATGCGCCCGTCTCGGCGGCATCCGCGAGTTCGCCCGGCCGCGCGTAGGGCACATAAGAGACCGGCACGCCGAGGCGCTGCGCGATCTCGCGCGCCATGTCGGGCGCTACGCCCACCGGATCACCGGAGGGCGTCTTGCCGGTCACCAGCAGGAAATTCCCCATATTGATCGCCGCGCGCAAAACGCCGGTGGGTGCGAGTTCAGCGACTGCGTCTTTTTCGGGCATCGGCTTTGTCCATCAATCGTCGGAGCATTCGCCTTATCCTGAAGGATCGGCGCCGGCGCGGCACGTGAAAATTCGGCTGCGATGCCGTTCTTTGCTGCGATGATGTCGCGAGAAGACGGGTCCTGAGCGCTCGTGAAAAAATCGCCATAGTTTGGACAAGCACTTAAGAGT
Organism: Alphaproteobacteria bacterium; assembly: GCA_019237175.1. Taxonomy (GTDB): domain Bacteria; phylum Pseudomonadota; class Alphaproteobacteria; order ATCC43930; family CGMCC-115725; genus AP-15. The sequence continues at coordinate 9,053 of JAFAHP010000738.1, read as the reverse complement.
TGGCGGGCTGACTCTCAGCCTCGTCCGCTCGCCACGGCCGTGATCGCCGCCTTCATCGCTGCCGCAGCGCGCTGGCAAGCGCCGAGGCCGTAACCTGAACCGACGGTAGTGCGACAATCACTTCCCCTGTACATCCCTTTATCCTCTAGGAGCCCGCCACAGCGCCATCCCGCCGCCGGTTTCTGTCACTTGGAGAGGGTCCCGAGGAGGTGACGAAGGCGGCGTATTTGCGCCTGATCTCTCGACGGTAAGGCGAGTTCCGGCTATTGGAGAGGCGAGTGGCAGGGGGAGGGCGAAAGAATGCCAACAGGGGACCAGCTCTGGTCGCGGAGGGCCATCGGGCTCTGCCTTCTGCGCGTCGGCTGGCTGCTTTTTGCCTCGCCGAGCTTCGCCGCTGCAACGCCCGGGCCGAGCGACGTCATCCGAAATTTTTGCAGCCAACTCCTCGACGTGATGCAGCATGCCGCCGCCTTGGGGGCCAAAGGGCGCTACCAAAGGCTGCAGCCGATCATGCTCAGCGCGTTTGACGTCCCGTTCATGGCGCGGCTCTCGATCGGGCCGACCTGGTACAGGTTGACGCCGGACCAGAAAAGGCGTGCTGCCGCTGCCTACGCCCGCTATCTAACCGCCGTCTACGCAACGCGGTTCGACGACTATGCCGGGCAAAAGTTCGAGGTGCTGGGAGAAGAGCGGATAAAGCACGGAACCTTGGTCAAAACGCAAATCGTCAAAGCCAACGGAGAGCCGGTGTCGATCAACTACGTGATGCATGACAACGACATCGCATGGCAGATCCGCGATCTCTACGTCGGCGACGCGATCAGCGAGTTGGCGACCCGGCGCTCGGAATTTTCGGGGATTCTGCGCAGCAGCGGCATCGATGGCCTGATCGCCTCGATGAACAAGAAGGCCGACGAGCTGCAGAGTTGAGGGCAAAGCGCAGGATTTTCTCAGGTCATCCTACAACAGGTCGGTTTCGACCCGGTCACCCGGTAGCCTTAAGGCGGTTGCTTGAGCCGATTTGGCGAGATGTCGGAGCGTATGCAATGCAAATCGTCGACGCGCAAATTCATCTGTGGGGGAGCGGCTTGCCGAGCAACCTTTCGCATCGGCAAGTGACGGCCTTCACCCCCGAGGAGGCTATCGCTTTGATGGACGAGGGCGGGATCGACGCCGCCGTCATTCATCCGCCGGGTTGGGATCCGGGGTCGACCGAGATGGCGCTAAAGGCGGTGCGCGACTATCCCGGCCGGTTCGCCATCATGGGGGCGGCACCGCTCGACCGCGCGGAATCGCGGGCCCGCATCGCGCATTGGCGAGAACAGTCCGGAATGCTGGGCCTGCGCTATGGGTTCCTCAACGAGGCGGCGCGGCGCTGGCTGCATGACGGCACGCTCGACTGGTTGTGGGCGGAAGCCGAGAAGGCCGGCGTTCCGATCGCGATGCTCGCGACCGACTCGCTGGCGGAAATCGGCCGCATTGCCGAGCGCCACCCGGGCCTGCGGCTGACGATCGATCACCTCGGCGGCCGCGGCGGAACGACCTCCCTCAAAGACGCCGCGGCGATGACCCATATGCCGCAGCTGCTGGCCCTGGCGAAATTCCCCAATGTCGCCGTCAAGGCGACCGGGGTGCCGCACTATTCGAGCGAAGCCTATCCATTTCCGGCGCTGCATACCTTTCTGCGGCAGACCTACGACAATTTCGGCCCGCACCGCATGTTCTGGGGAACCGACATCACGAAGATGAAATGCTCGTGGCGTCAATGCGTGACGATCTTCACCGAAGAATTGCCGTGGCTCGGCGAGGACGACCAGCGGCTGATCATGGGCGACGCGCTCTGCGCCTGGTGGGGCTGGAACCGGGCCGCCTGCTAGGGCGTGGCCCGTCGGTTGCCGCCGACAGCGGGTGATCCCCTTTTAACCGATCTTGGCGGTGGGATAGAGTACCGGCTCAGTTGGGTGAACAGCAGAAATGTGGGAGCTCGAAAGCCGGGATCACGTTTATGTTTCCCAAGCCGGATCGGAGCGACATTCCAGGACTGCTGATCGCGGTCACGCCAGCGCATGGCACGCTCGACCACGGTAAGCTCGACCAGATTAAAGGGCTTGATCACCATCTCGTTCGCGAATGGATGATGGCTTCCACAGAGGTCGGGGACAGTGACGGAGGAGGAAGCGCTCATACCCACCGCCGGCACCGACCGCGGGATTTCGCTGCCGGATGTGGCCCAAGCCGCTTGTGTACCGTCGCGTCTGCCGCCGGGGCTCGAAACCGGGCTCCACGAAGTCGCGAGCTTCTCGCCCGAGATCCCGAACTTTCCCAATGGCTGCCATGTCTGCGAGGTCGAGATCGATTCCGAGACCGGAACCACCGAGGTCTTGGGCTACGTTGTCGTCTACGATGTCGGCACCGTGATCAACCCTTTGACCCTTCAAGGCTAGATCTATGGCGGGGTAGTCCAAGGCATCGGCCAGGCCTTCACCGAGAATCTCGTCTATGAACGGGGATCCGGCCAGCTGCTTTCAGGCTCGCTGATGGATTACGGGCTCCCGCGCGCCGACCAGGTTTGCCCGTTCGAGATGGAAGAAAACCCGGTGCCGACCAAGACCAACGCATTGGGCGTCAAAGGGGCCGGAGAGGCCCAATGTCGGTGCGCTCGCCGCGATCATGAACGCGGTCGTCGATGCGCTCGCACCGCCTGGGATACCCATATCGACATGCCGGGCCCACCCGAAAAAGTCTGGCGGGCGATTCGGACGGTGCACCGAACCTGAGCGGTAAACGACAGCCGGGTATTTGCTTTTGGAAGGGCCGGCGGCTAGCTGGCGAACGGTCTGTTGCGCGCCGGCGCAAACCCCGCGGCACAGGGTTGTCCTGCCGCAAAAGCTAAACGACGCGCAGGCACTGTCGCGACAGCGGTTCGCGGTCGGGGCCCGAATGCGCGCTCTCGCCATCCTCCTTAATAATAATGTGCTCGACCCTAGGAAAAATGTCCGTTTTTAAGACGGTAGGCGGTGTTCGTTGTTAGACTTGCCTAGGATACCCTTGGATTTTCCACAAGGGTATCCACCAAATCCGAGGAATTTATCCTCCGCACAAATTGAGGTGCCGCGCACGCTTGATGGTCAGTAGACTTCGGTCTGACGTAAGATTGACAGGGAAGTTCTGTTACTAAGTCTGCAAAGGAACCGTTCAGAGGCTTCCGCCGTCCGCCTGGGGATGGTCAAGGCACCGCTGCGCCGCCCTTTGCGACAGCAAGACATAAATCGGTGGAGACACTAAGATGCCCAGTTTCAAAAGCGAGAAGGCGAACCGGGAATACATGCGGCGCTACATGCAGACCCTGCGCCTGCGCGACAGGGTCGAGAAGGCGGTCCGGCTGCAGGAGGCCCGCACCTCGTTTCTCGCCCGCGAGCGCCAGCTGCGATGGTCTCGCGAGATGCGAAACATAATGGACGGTAGGCCGTGACGGGCGCACCCCGGTCGGAACTGTCACCGATCTACTCGGTCCATACACAATATTCCCTTCGTCCGCTCGGGGGACAGGGGAATTACTGAGGTCAGCCGTGCGCGATGACGACTTTTCCGAAGTGGGCGCGGCTTTCGAAATGCCGATAGGCCCCTTTGGCGTCAGCAAACGGGAAGGCTCGGTCGATCACCGGGCGCAGGCGATGGGCCGTGATGGCGCGGTTCATTGCTTCGAAATCGGCTCGGCTGCCCACACTGATCGAGCCGAGGGTGATGCCGCGACCGGTCAGCAGCGATGGATCAAGACCGGTGCCCGATGGAGTGAGGCTCCCGCCGATCAGGCTGACATGTCCACCCACCGCCAGCGCCTTTAGCGACATCGCGATGGTTCCAGGGCCGCCGATCTCGACAATGCAATCGACCCCGCGCCCCTCGGTCACCGCGCGCACCTTCTCGTCCCAATTCGGCGTCTCGCGGTAGTTGATCACCTCGGCGGCGCCCAGCGCTTTAAGACGCTCCGCCTTTTCCGGGCTCGAGGTCGTCACGATCACTCGGGCACCGAGAATTTGCGCAACTTGCAGCGCAAAGACCGACACCCCGCCCGATCCGAGCGTCAGTACCGTATCCCCGGCAGTGACCCGGCGATGGCCGGTCAGCGCCACCCAGGCCGTCACCGCTGCGCAAGGTAAGGTCGCCGCTTCCTCGAAAGAGAGGTGTCGCGGCATCGGCACCAGCGCTTCCTCGCTCAGCACCGCGCAGTCGGCAAGCATACCATCGAGATTGGCGCCCAGCCGATCGGTCAGATAATCGCCACTGATCGGGCCGCCGAACCAGCGCGGGTGAAACGTGCCGATGATCCAGTCTCCGACCTTGACGCGGGTCACCTGCGCGCCGACCGCGGCGACCTCGCCGGCACCGTCGCTAAGCGGGATGACGCCGAGTTTTGCCGGACCGCGGCCGCCGCCCTTAATTACCATCAGATCGCGGTAGTTAAGCGAACTCGCCCGCACCCGCATTAGGATCTCTCTTGGCCCCGGCCGCAGATCCTCGCTCTCGCGCCGCGCGATCCCATCAACGCTGCCAAAGCGGTCGATGTGGTAGGCTTGCATCTAACCCTCCCGATCGTTCACCACGTCACCGCGCTCTGTCAGGATCGCCTGCTCCCTGCCGATACGGCCGTTACTAAACTCGGTACGGGGGCGGCGCGCGCAACGAAGCCGGCGCGCGATATTGTGACGTGGCCCCTTTTTCGGACGCCGGCACGGCTGCGAGCGAGTCCACCCAACGCAATGCCGAGCGCCGCCAGCTTTGCCGTCGTCGCGAGAACAGGGCGCGCTGCGTGATCGTCCTGCCGCAAACCATAGCTCTGCGATTGTCAACCGCGCAGGCATAAATCGGCGTGGCGCAGGTGCCGCAGAAAACGTGGAGGCGTTTGTTGCAGCTTTCGGCCGTCTTCGCATAAGTCTCTGGCGTGCCGCTCAAGAGCACAAAATGCTCGGCCGGCGCCGGGATATTGACCCGAAATGCCGAGCCGGAAGGCGTTTGGCAATCGGTGCAGTGGCGAGTGTTGACCGCGCCTGGATCGACCTCTGCATCGAAAGTGATCTCGCCGCAGTGGCAGCGTCCATGGATCTCATTTCTGGTTCCCGCGATGTCTTTAGTCGGCTGTGTTGGCTGCACCATCCTAATATGCGCTTTGTCCGGCGTCAGCGGCTTAGAGCGGTCACACCAGCCCGGATGGGGTCGTTAGGGTGTCGTCTCCTCGAACGAGCCTCAAGAACATACAGCTATTATCCGTTTAATTGGATCTCTCCACCGCCGAATATTGTGATCGCGATTGACAGACGATTGAAGTCGTCGGATCGTGGGGAAAGGCGCAACGCCACCCTTGAGTGAGCCAACATCGCAGGAGCCCGATCATGCCGCTCGATGTCGCCGTAGCCCCGCAAACCTTGACCTCGACGCTGTATTACCTAAAGCGCGGCGCCGAAAAGCCGGCCTATTACCGCATCGATCCGCCCCCGGGCGTGCCCAAATGGAATGGCACCGATGATCCGCGCGAGGTCAGGATCGAGGACGCACGCGGCCGTGAAGCGGAGTTTACGCTCGACCGCAACGGCTTCGCCCTGATCAAGGCGCCGACTAAGGTCGGGGATTTTTATTCGGAGGAGGAGATTAAGCGCGTCTACTACCCAGAAGTCGAGCAACTGCTGCGCGACAGGCTTGGTGCCAGCGGCGTCTTTGTCTTCGACCACAATGTGCGCAATGCCACGCGGGAAGGCTTGGCCAAACCCTCGCGGCAGGTGCACAACGACCATACGGTGAACTCGGCGCCGCGTCGGGTGCGCGATCATATGGGCGCCGACGCAGAGGAGTTGCTGAAGCATCGTTTTGGGATCGTCAATGTGTGGCGTCCGATCCGCGGCCCGGTGCAGGATTCGCCGTTGGCGCTGTGCGACGCGCGCAGCTTCACCGACGACGATCTGATCGCCAGCGATCTCGTCTACGCTCATGTGCGCGGTGAGACCTCGCGGGTCGAATACAATCCCGAGCACCGCTGGTATTACTTCTCGCAAATGCAGCCCGATGAGGTGCTGTTCATTCGGGTGCACGACAGTGCCAATGACGGCCGCGCCAGGCTGTCGTTTCACACCTCGTTTGAGAATCCGCTGACTCCCGACGCACCGCCGCGGGAAAGCATCGAGGTGCGCACGCTGGTGTTCTTTCCGCCGGCCGCCTGACGGTGTTTTGCCGGCGGAACTGGCTTGGTCCGAGCGCATCCACCCGTAGGGCGGGTTTGCCGTTGAGCGGAACCCGCCGCTCCATGGCGCCGGTGGATTACGCGGCGGACCTGGGCATGAAACTCTGATCAGCCGGATCTGCGTCGCGCGGGCGCTGCGTTCGAGTTCTCCTCGAATGATTGGCGCAGCAGCCCGCGGCTTTAGCAAGTAGGGTTGCAGCGTCGCAACCGGCGATAAAGGGGAGTGCGGGCTGATGCATATCATGTTGCACCCCCAGCCCTCCATTACGCCGCGGACCCGCACTCACCTCCGGAATACAGAAGCCACCAACGTGGCGCCTGGCCCCCGCGAGCGGGGCCATCCACAGCCGTACCGTGGCGTGGTTGAAAAGACCACCAGGACGTCCCGGATGCGGCTGAAACTTGTCGTCACGCGCAAATAGCGTGTCGAACACCACCCAGTCATGATTACGAGGAAACGCGGGCCGTGGTCCAGACAGGTCGAGTACCCGCAGATCCGAGCGGACGATAAAGCGCGAGGTGTAGTTGCGGCCGGAGCGCGAGTTTGCAACCCTAAACCAGCGAGCGCGACGGTGCCAACGCCCCTGATCAAGCTGCGAAAGTTGTTACCATACCCTATGCCAGACTTCCGTTGTTATTCGCCGCTAGAACCAACGCCAGCCGGCAACCCGATCGCCGCCCCCCTCTCACACGCGATCGAGCGCCTGGTCTAGATCGGAAATCAGATCGCTCTCTGCTTCGAGACCGGCCGACAATCGCACCATCGAGTCAGCGATGCCAAGTTCAGCGCGCAATTCAGGTTTCAGCCGCGAATGAGTTGTTGTCGCCGGATGGGTGATCAGGCTTTTCGAATCGCCGAGGTTGTTCGAAATGTCCACGAGCCGCAGTGCATTTAGAAAGCGGAAGCAACCCTGCTTACCCCCAGCCACGTCGAACGATACGAGGCTACCGCCTGATGCCATCTGACGTCGCGCCAGAGCGCACTGCGGATGGCTGGCCAAACCCGGGTAGAGGACCCGGTTGATCTTTGGATGATTCTCGAGAAAACTGGCGATCGCTGCGGCCGTGCGGCTTTGCCGTTCTACCCGCAATTCGAGCGTTTCGAGACCCTTCAATAGCAACCAAGCGTTAAACGGGCTCAAGGAGGGCCCGGTATGGCGATAGAATAGACCGAGATCCTCCCTTATAAATTTCTCGGAACCCAGGATGGCACCCCCGAGACAGCGGCCTTGCCCATCTATGTGCTTGGTCGCCGAATAGACGACGACGTCCGCACCGAGCGCCAACGGCTTTTGGAGGAGCGGCGTCGCAAATACGTTGTCGACGATCAGCAGCCCGCCCGTGGCATGCGTCAGACGTGCAACTTCAGCGATGTCGATGATTTCCATGGCCGGATTTGATGGGCTTTCACAAAATGCCGCGGCCGCTCCCCCGGCAAGTGCCGCTTCCCAGGCACCGAGATCGCGACCGTCGATGAGCAACGTCTCAATGCCCCAGCGTGGCAGCAATTCCGCGACGATGTAATGGCACGAGCCGAACAGCGCCCGGCTCGAAACGACCCGTTGCCCGGCGCGTAGCCGGCAGAGCAAGGCAGCGAAAACGGCCGCCATGCCGCTCGCGGTCGCCCGGCAAGCCTCGGCATTTTCAATCAGTCGCAGTCGCTCCTCAAACATCGCCACGGTCGGATTGCGATAACGCGAATAGACATACCGGGACCCGTCCTGGGCAAAGGCTGTTTCGGCAGCAGCTGCATCGTCGTAGACAAAGCCGGAACTCAGGAACAATGCCTCGCAGGTCTCATCGTAAGAGCTGCGGAAAGCGCCGCCACGCACCAACAAGGTCGCGGTGGAGACGGTATCGGCGAGTTCGGCAGGCAAAACAGCTTTGGTCATCGGCGGCTCTCTCCGCTGGAGCCGGCGCCGATCCGGGGACAAGAAACCCCGGTCCTGCGCGGGCCAGGGCTCTTAGGAACACCCGACCTTTTAGCGCGTTCTTTAACGTGGCGCGCAAGCCGGTCGGCTCAAATCACCACGACCAGCGGCTTCTAAGCCTCCCCCGCTGGCGCGTCAAGGTCTCGTCGTACCCGTGATCGGCGCGAGGCCGCTGCAGCAGCGCCTCTCCATTCTCGGTAGCCCTGGTTCGGCTGACAAAGTACGGAACCATTCGTGGGGATGTTGGCGAACGCAGACCGGGAGAACCTTGGGCCAGAAGTTGTCAATCCGCGAATTCCGTTGGTACCTGTCGACCGGCTGAAACCGTCGACATAGTTACCGACGATGTCAGCGCATTACGTTGGCAAAACGCGGTTCGCGAAATCGGAGTTGGCCAACATCGTTCGCGCGGCGCCAAAGCGTTGTCAGGTAAAGCTCTTCGAAGCGCTACTCAAAGTTTTGCTTATGGATAGTCTACAACCTATTATAAAAACGCGCGGCACACGACACCGGCCGCGAGTGCGCAATCTTTATCCGAAATCGAACCAATCTCGGCACTGTGTTGAGCGAAATCGAATGTACCGGCAGGTTCTGTATCTGGGAGAGCACCATTCGTCACAAGCCGACGCTTGGGGGAGGGCGATCGTGGTTTTCGACGAAGCAGCTAATTTCGGGGACACTCGGCAACCCGCGCCTCGCGAATTCAATCGCTTGCACTGATGCAGCCACGCCAAAAAATCGCCTTTCCGATCGGCCAAGCCGCGAAGCCGGGCTAACAGCAGCCCGCCTCGGGGTCGCGCGCCAGTCCTGCCGTCGCCTTCTATCTTGGCTCTCACCTTTAGCATTCTCGCCAGGGTCGCTTACCACTTGGCTTGGTCGCGAGCTTGAAC
>JAFAHP010000708.1 GCA_019237175.1 Alphaproteobacteria bacterium | reverse complement strand
GGACGGGGCGCCGCTGCGGTTAGCCTTGCCGTGGAAATATGGGTTCAAGTCGGTGAAGTCGATCGTGCGGATCTCGTTTACCGACAAGCGCCCGGTCACGTTCTGGCAAACCGTGCAGGGCGACGAATATGGCTTTTGGGCGAACGTCAACCCCGAGGTGCCGCATCCGCGCTGGAGCCAGGCGAGCGAACGCGTGATCGGTTCCGACCAGCGGGTGCCGACCCAGAAATGGAACGGCTACGGCGAATTCGTCGCCCATCTCTACGACGGGCTACAGAACGAAAAACTCTATATGTGATTGCCGCTCGGGCGCCGACTCGAAGGCGGTCGCGCGTCGCCAGCGGCCCTGTAAACATGGTCGACAATCGCGTCGGCGTACAGCGACGCTGACCCGGCGCGCACAGCCGTATCGCATCGATTGGGGCGCTGAGAGAACAGCAATTGCGTAGTATTTCTCGTAAGCAGAAGGGATTACCCGGGATTTGAAGAGAGTGCGGGTTTCCGAAAGGCCGACCAACCGTAAGCAACCATGCGCGAAATCAACGAAGACACCCTTTTCCTGATGACCAATCTCTATCCGCGTACAACCGGGTTGCCGATGGTGATCTGGGTTGGCCCGCGCTATGGTGCGTCGCACGACGTGCGCATCAAGGTGAGCCAGGCGCACGGGCAGCGGATGGACCCACGAAATCTCGCCGTGGTCGCGTTGCGACCGAACCCACATGTTGTCGCCGGACACCTGCCCGTTGCCGATCTGCGCGCTGTAAGTGATTGGATCGCGTTGAACGAGGCAGCGATCCTTGATCATTGGAACGAGTTGATCGACGGCACGGAATTAGCACAAAGGCTGCACAAACTACCGCCCTAATCTGGCGTGTCGAATGTTTTCGGGACATCAAAGGGGGCGAGCCGTCCGCCCGAAAAAACCGCTCAAGCCCTAAGGCCGAGGCGGTCGAGGGCCGCCGGCAAATCGGTAAAATGGTCGAGCAGTGCGTCAGCGCCGAGCGACTCCGGGTCGACGCGGGAATAGCCGTATCGCATCAACACCAGCGGCAGCCCGGCGGCACGGGCGGCGGCGGCATCGTTTTCGTTGTCGCCGATCATCGCCGCCGCCTCGACGCGGCCGCCGAGTGTTGCAATCAACCCGAGCAGGTGCCCCGGATCGGGTTTCTTGACGGCAAAGCGGTCGCCGCCGGCAATCCCATCGAACAGCGGCAGGAGGCCTAAGCCTTCAAGCACAGTGATTGTCGCGTGTTGCGGCTTGTTGGTGCAGACCGCGGTACGATAGCCGCGGCCGCGCAGCCCAGCGAGCGTTGCCGGCACGCCAGGATAAGGCCGGGTCAATCGTACCGCACCGGCTTCGTAAAGCTGCAAAAAGCGCGGCAGGGCAGACGCCGTCTCGGCAGGGCTCAACCCGCTCGCAACAAGCGCGCGGCACACCAGCGTCGGCACGCCGTCGCCGATCATGCGCCGCACCTGCGGCAAAGGCAGCGGTGCGGCACCACGCTCACGCAGCATCTCGTTTATCGCCGCGCACAGGTCGGGCGCGCTATCGACCAGCGTGCCGTCGAGGTCAAAGACGAGCAGATATCCGTCCATCGGCACACACTCTGCGTCCCCACCCCGCTTTTCGCAAATCGAACTCGGCGTGATCGTGCTAAGAACGGATTTTTTTACGGCCTCAGATCGACCAGACGGCACTCGCGCCGGGTGGCGTTGGTATGATGGGCTAAGCGGAGCGGCCGCCATTGGGGCCTGCCAGCACACGCCTCGGGTCGCATTCCGCCGAGATAATCGAGCGCCCCAATTGGCCCGCAAATAGATCGTAACAATCTGTGTGTTGTAAAAGAGCAGATAGCGACGCATCAGTAACGTGGCGCCGGGTAATTCTGTTTCGAGCCTGTCATGAGCCGATCCGACTTTGCCGCCATCATTCTCGCCGCCGGCAGCGGCACGCGTATGAAATCAGCGCTCCCTAAGGTCATGCACCCGCTCGCCGGTCGACCGATGATTGCGCACGTGCTGGCGACGATCGCGCCGCTGAAGCCGGCGACGACCGTTGTTGTCATCGGACCGCGCATGGACAGCGTCGCCAAGCTCGTCGAGCCCGCGATAACCGTCGTTCAGGATCCGCCGCTCGGCACCGGCGATGCGGTCCGCATCGGTCTTGCGGCGCTCGGCGGTCGCTTGGCACCCGACGGAGAGATCGAGAATGTGCTGGTGCTGTATGGCGACACGCCACTGTTGCGAACAGAGACCACCGCGCGGCTGCTGGAAGAACAAGAAAAGGCGTCCGCCTCTGTTCTTTTGGCCGCCATGCGTCCCGCCGACCCCGGCCCTTATGGCCGGTTGGTTGCTTCGGGAGACGGCAGAATCCTGCGCATCGTCGAGGCCGCCGATGCCAGTCCCGAAGAGCTTGCCGTCGGGATCTGCTGGCCGGGCATGTTGTTGATTGAGGCGCGCCACGCATCGGAACTCATCAACGCCCTCGATCGCAACAATGCTCAACACGAATTTTACCTGACGGCCATCGTTGGATTGGCGGCCGCTCGAGGGCTCGAGTGCCGCGCGATCGAACTCCCGGCCGAGGAGGTGGTCGGGGTTAACACCCGCGCCGAACTGGCAGCGGCCGAGGCGTTGATCCAGGATCGCCTGCGCCGGCAAGCAATGAGCAACGGCGTAACTTTGGTGGCGCCCGAAACGGTTTTTCTCAGCGTCGATACACGCTTTGGCCGCGATGTCGTCGTCGAGCCGAATGTCTTTTTCGGCCCCGGCGTCACGGTCGGCGATGGCGCGCTGATCCGCTCCTTCAGCCATATCGAGCGTGCCGTGCTCGGGGCGCAGGCAGTCGTCGGCCCTTTCGCGCGGCTGCGCCCGGGCGCAGTGCTCGAAGACAACGTCCATGTCGGCAATTTTGTCGAGATCAAGGAGGCTCGGCTCGGCGCCGGCGCCAAAGCCAACCATCTGTCCTATATCGGCGACAGCTCGGTCGGAGCCGGAACCAACATCGGCGCCGGTACCATTACCTGTAATTACGACGGCATTAACAAATGGCGCACGACAATCGGTGAGCGGGCGTTTATCGGCTCGGACAGCGTGCTGGTAGCCCCGGTCACGGTTGGCGATGGCGCCTATGTCGCGGCCGGCAGCGTGATCACCAGCGATGTGCCGGCCGACGCGCTGTCGATCGCGCGCAGCCGCCAGGTCGACAAGGCGGGACGCGGCGCAGAATTGCGGGCTCGGCTCCAGAGGAAAGGCTGATGTGCGGCATCATCGGTATCATCGCCAGGGAAAGCGTTGCATCGGGGCTCATCGAGGGGCTGCGGCGGCTTGAGTATCGCGGCTACGATTCGGCCGGCATCGCGACCCTGGTCGACGGCAGGATCGAGCGGCGGCGGGCCGAAGGCAAGCTCGTCAATTTAGCCGAGCGGCTGCAACGCGAGCCGGTACAGGGGACGATCGGCATTGGCCACACCCGCTGGGCGACGCACGGGCTGCCGACCGAAACCAACGCGCATCCGATCGCCACCGCCCGTGTCGCCGTCGTCCATAACGGCATCATCGAGAACTTTCAGGCCTTGCGCGCGGAACTCACCGACTACGGCTATGTCTTTCAGACCGACACCGATACCGAGGCGGTGGCGATTCTGGCGACCTATTTCCTCGATCAAGGGTTGGCACCTCAGGAGGCGGTGGCGCACACCTTGGCGCGGCTCGAGGGTGCCTTTGCGCTCGCCTTCCTGTTTGCCGGCGAGCACGACCTCTTAATTGGCGCCCGGCGCGGCAGTCCGCTCGCGATCGGTTATGGCGACGGCGAGATGTTCCTCGGCTCCGACGCCCTCGCACTGGCTCCGTTGACCCGCCGTATC
>JAFAHP010000553.1 GCA_019237175.1 Alphaproteobacteria bacterium | reverse complement strand
TCGAACGAACTTGTCGCCGATAATTTCTCTTGTGCGAGGGCTGGAGACCGGGATGACACCCGCTGTGGCGACCGTTGTCGACCAAGGAGTGTCGAGGCTTATGATTATGGAGTTTCAGGTCTGCCGCCGTGGTCGCCAAGCGAGATGGGTGGTCACGCTTGGCGAGACTGTCTACGGCGCATATCTCGACAAGGAACAGGCGTTGCTCGACGCCGTCGACGCTGCCCGCGACGCGCTGGCTGCGGGCCATCAGGCGCAGGTCTGGCTTCGCGATCGGGCGAGCGCGGATCGCGTTTTCTGAGGCCGGCGCGGAGTTCAGTCCAGCGCGGCGAGCATTTCGGCCGTCACAAGCGTGACGCCGCCCTCCGTACGGCAAAAGCGCCGGGCATCGAGTTCGGGGTCTTCTCCGATCACCAGCCCTTCCCGGATCCGGCAACCGCGATCGAGGACGACCTGCGTCAGCCGCGCGTAGCGCCCGACGTCGACTTCAGGCAACAGCACCGCCTCGTGGGTCCGGGCAAAGGAATTGACCCGACAATTTGAGAACATCAGCGAGCGACGAACCGTACCGCCCGACACGATGCAGCCCCCCGACACCATCGAATCGACCGCCATACCGCGGCGATCGTCGTCGTCGAAAACAAATTTCGCCGGTGGCAGCTGCTCCTGATAGGTCCAGATCGGCCAGTTCGGATCGTAGATATCCAGCGACGGCGTAGGCGTAACCAGATCGATGTTAGCCGCCCAATAGGCGTCGATCGTGCCGACATCGCGCCAATAGGCTTCGGACTCGAAGGTCGTCTTGACGCAGCTTTCCTCAAACGAGTGGGCCGCGGCCAAGCCGCGGTTCACCAAATGTGGGATGACGTCCTTGCCGAAATCGTGGCTCGACGTCGGATCGCGATGATCGCGTTCGAGTTCGGCATAGAGGAACTCGGCGGTGAAGACATAGATGCCCATGCTGGCCAATGCGCGGTCGGATTTGCCGACCATCGGCGGCGGGCGGCCCGGCTTTTCCAAGAAATCCACGATGCGCATGGATTGATCAACCGCCATCACGCCAAAGTCCGAAGCTTGCGCCAGCGGCACCTCGATGCAGGCGACCGTACAATCGGCTCCCTTTTCGACATGATCCGCAAGCATGAACGAGTAATCCATTTTGTAGATGTGGTCGCCGGCCAATACGACAAAATATTTCGGGCCGGCGGCGCGAAAGATGTCGAAATTCTGGTACACCGCATCGGCGGTGCCGCGATACCAGGTCGCCTCGTCGAGCCGCTGCTGCGCCGGCAGCAAATCTAGAAATTCACCCATTTCCGGGCGCAGAAACGACCATCCCATCTGCAGATGGCGGAGCAGGCTGTGGGCCTTGTATTGGGTGAGAACCGCGATCCGGCGGATTCCGGAATTGACGCAATTCGACAGCGTAAAATCAATAATGCGGAACTTGCCGCCGAAAAACACCGCGGGCTTGGCGCGCCGGTCGGTCAACTGCTTCAGCCGGGTGCCGCGGCCGCCGGCGAGGACAACGCCGAGTGATTGCCGCGCCAGCCGTTGTTGAATGCGTACGTCGGAGAGCATGTTCGACTCCCTCAGCCGGACCGCGGCGAGACGCGGCAGTCATGTGATAAAGCGCGGTACGCCGATTATTGATGACGGCACGGCTCGCATCGGCACTCCACAAGGGTCAATCGGTCCCGCAGCTGCCTGACAACAGTCACCAAGCTAAACACGCGAGATGTGCGGCTCGGTTCCGCTGCATCGCGAGTCGAGACCGATCAACACCGCCAATCTACCCCACCTCCGCCACCGCCTCCTCGAAGGCTGCCAGCGTCTTCTCGATCGCCGCGCGCGGCAGGTCGCGGGTGATGAACACCATCCGCGTCCGGCGATCTGCGCTCGGCCATTGCGGCAGCAGGACCGGCGGGTGAAACAGATGCTGCACACCGTGAATGACGACCGGCTCGTCGGGTCGATCGCTGAGTGCGACGATCGCCTTGAGCCGCAGCAGATCGTCGCCACGCATCGTCGCCAGCGCATCGAGCCAGGTCGACAGCGCTGCCCATGAAATCGGCTGCTCGCGGGTAATGCAAAAGGCGCGGATGCGGTCGTCGTGACGATTTACGTCGAGTGGCAAATCTTCGTGCGCGTGATGATGCTCGTGTTCACCGGCAAAAGCGTTGTCGCGCAGCCAGCGCTGGACATCGATGCTCTTGGTCTGGGGATCGTAGAAGCCGAGGTTGAACAACCGCATGGGATCGATTTCGCCGTGCATTACCTTGACGATCGGGGCGCTCGGATTGAGTGCGGCGAGACGCCGCTGCAATGCCTCCAGCGCGTCGGGATCGGCAAGATCGGTCTTGCTCAACAGCAGCCGGTCGGCGACCGCTGCCTGCTTGACCGCTTCCGGCTGTCGATCAAGGGTTCCCGTACCGTTGACGGCGTCGATCGTCGTGACGACGCCATCGAGCGAA
>JAFAHP010000394.1 GCA_019237175.1 Alphaproteobacteria bacterium | reverse complement strand
GGGCTTGTGGCTCACGCGCGATGGGCCCGTCCCTCTCCCCCCTGAAGGGCGGAGAGGGGCTCGGCGGAGAGCCCGCCGATGACGGCTCTTAGCCTTGCAGGGGTCCTTGGTTATCTGCTCGGCTCGGTTCCGTTTGGGCTGGTACTGAGCCGGATGGCCGGGTATGGCGACATCCGTGAGATCGGCTCTGGCAATATCGGCGCCACCGATGTCTTGCGCACCGGGAACAAGGGTCTGGCGGCTCTGACGCTCTTGCTCGACTTGGCCAAAGGGGGTGCTGCGGTATTGATCGCGTGGCAGTGGGGCGAGCGCGCCGCGCTCGCCGCCGGGTTGTGCGCGGTTGTTGGCCATATCTTCCCGGTATGGCTCGGCTTTCGCGGCGGCAAGGGACTGGCGACGGCGTTCGGCGTGGTGTTGACACTGGCCTGGCCCGTGGCGTTGATCGGCGCAGCGATGTGGCTTGTTGTCGCCTTCGCGTTCCGGTACTCGTCGCTGGCAGCCCTGATTGGAACCGCCGTCAGCGCGGCAGTCGCCCCGTTTCTGGCCAAAAGCGCCACCGCCCTCGTGATCGCAGCGGTGGCGCTGCTGATAATCCTGCGTCACCACAGCAACATCCGGCGGCTGATCGCGGGTCGCGAACATCGCATCTCGTTCCGCAAAGGCTGAGGAAAGCCCTGGCCGCCCGCGAACTCGACCCTGAAGAGCGCCTCGATTGGCTGCGGCTCAGCCGCACCGAGGGGATCGGCCCGATCAGCTTTTACGCGATGCTGCGCCGGTTCGGCTCGGCGCGCGCAGCGCTCGAAGCACTACCCCGCCTCGCGCGCCGCGGTGAGCGGATCCGCACCGTCGCAGCGACAACCCGGTCCGCTGCCGAATCCGAGTTATCCGCACTTTCCCGCCTCGGGGGTCGAATTGTGTGTTGGGGCGAGCGGCTCTACCCCGCGGCGCTTGCCCAGGTCGAGGATGCCCCTCCGGTCTTGACCGCGCTCGGGCAACCGGAATTGCTCGATAGGCCGATTGTCGCCGTAGTCGGAGCGCGCAACGCTTCGGCAAACGGACGCCGGCTGGCGCGCGAGCTCGCCGCCGGGCTCGGCCAGAACGGGCTTGTCGTCGTCTCCGGCCTCGCCCGCGGCATCGACGCCGCGGCGCATTTGGGGGCGTTCGACACCGGCACTGCCGCCGTCGTCGCCGGCGGCATCGACATCGTTTATCCCGAAGAGAACCGCAATCTCTACGATGCCCTGCGGCGGCATGGGGTGATCGTTGCCGAGTTGCCGCTCGGCAGCGAGCCGCAGGCGCGGCATTTCCCGCGGCGCAACCGCATCATTTCCGGGATGGCGTTGGGTGTTCTGGTGGTCGAGGCGGCGGCGCGCTCGGGCTCGCTGATCACGGCGCGCTGTGCCGCTGAACAGGGCCGCGAGGTGTTCGCCGTTCCCGGATCGCCGCTCGATCCGCGCTGCCGCGGTACCAACGATCTGCTGCGTGGCGGTGCCATTTTGACCGAGACGGCCGAGGACGTGTTGACGCAACTCAAGCCGCTGTTGCAGGCGGTGCCAGCGCCTCGCCCGGCGCCGCCGCCGCCGGTGCCGGTTGGGTCTGGATGGTCGTTGGCTCCGGCCCAAGGGAGTGCTCATCAACCGGAATCGGAGGAAGACGCGCTTGAAATGCTTCTGGCAAGATTGGGACCCACACCCGTCGCGGTTGACGAACTCGTTCGGCAGTGCCAATTGACAGCCTCCGCGGTCGCTACGCTGCTACTCGAACTGGAACTATCCGGCCGGGTCGAGCGTCACCCCGGCAATCTTGTGTCACTCCGCTGAGCGCCTGTCTTATGAACATCAACAACGCGGTTGACGAGCCTGGAAGCACCAATCGCCAGTCCGGACACGACGCGCGGCAGCGTTGCGTAAATTGCGCTCCACCGCCGCGGTGACAGATCGCATTCCGTCCTGACTATCTCTTTCTGATAAACTCGAACGATCCGGTGGATGAAAGTCGTCGTCGTCGAATCGCCGGCAAAAGCGAAAACCATCAATAAGTACCTCGGCAGCGATTACAGGGTCGTGGCCAGCTATGGTCATGTGCGCGACCTGCCGGCCAAGGACGGCTCAGTGCGGCCCGAAGCTGATTTTGCGATGTCATGGGAGGTCGACGGCAAATCCGAAAGGCGCATGAAAGCCATCGTTCAGGCGATGCACGGTGCCGATGGATTGTTTCTTGCGACCGATCCTGATCGTGAAGGCGAGGCAATCTCCTGGCATGTGCAGGAAGTGCTAAGATCGCGTCGGGTGTTGAAAGATATCGACGTCAAGCGGGTGGTATTCAACGAGGTCACCCGCAACGCGGTCATCGAAGCCTTCCGCCGCCCGCGCGAGATCGATCGCGAGCTTGTCGAGGCCTATCTGGCGCGCCGCGCGCTTGATTACCTGGTTGGTTTCACCTTGTCGCCGGTGCTGTGGCGCAAATTGCCGGGCAGCCGTTCGGCGGGGCGCGTGCAATCGGTGGCCCTGCGGCTGATTTGCGAACGCGAAGCCGAGATCGAGGTATTCAAGCCGCGCGAATATTGGACGGTCGAGGTCACATTTACGACCGAACGGGGCCACAGTTTCACGGCCCGTCTGACCCATCTCGACGGCACGCGGCTTGACCGTTTCGAACTCGACACCGAAGCCAAAGCGCGCGCCGCCGCCGACGCGATCCTGCGGGCGACGGGGTTTGCCGTTGCCGACATCGAGAGCCGGGAGGTCCGTCGTCACCCGTTTCCCCCATTTACGACCTCAACCTTGCAGCAGGAGGCCTCGCGCAAGATTGGCCTTGGTGCGACCCGCACGATGCAAATCGCCCAGCGGCTTTACGAAGGTATCGACCTCGGCGGCGAGACCGTCGGGCTTATTACCTATATGCGCACCGACGGCGTCGCCGTCTCCGCGGAGGCGGTGGCCGCGGCGCGCCGGCTGATCGGTGCCGAGTTCGGTAGAAAATACCTGCCGGACGCACCGCGCATCTATCGCAGTCAAGCCAAGAACGCGCAGGAGGCCCATGAGGCGATCCGCCCGACCGATCTCGCGCGCAAGCCCGCCGACGTCGATGATCATCTCGATCGCGACCAGCACCGGCTTTACGAGCTGATCTGGAAGCGGACACTGGCAAGCCAGATGGCCTCGGCCGTGCTCGAACAAGTGACGGTCGACATCGCCGAGCCAAGCGGCAAACTGCGTTTGCGCGCCTCCGGTTCGGTCGTGCTGTTCGACGGCTTTCTCGCGCTTTATCAGGAAGACCGTGACGACGCCCCAGACGAGGAGGGCGAGGGCGCGCGGCTGCCGCAGATGACGAAAGGCGAGGGGCTGTCGCGGGGTGTGGTCGTGCCGCGGCAGCATTTCACCCAGCCGCCGCCGCGCTACACGGAAGCGAGCCTTGTCAAAAAGCTCGAAGAGCTTGGTATCGGGCGGCCATCGACCTACGCCGCGATCCTGCAGGTGTTGCAGGACCGCGCCTATGTCCGGTTCGACAGGAAACGCTTCGTGCCCGAGGACCGCGGCCGCCTCGTGACTGCTTTTTTGGCCAACTTTTTCGAGCGCTACGTCGAGTACAATTTCACCGCCGACCTTGAAAATCAGCTCGACGAGGTCTCCGACGGCCGTATTGACTGGAAGGAGTTGTTGCGCAAGTTCTGGCACGATTTCTCGACCGCGGTCGACGGCACCAAGGATCTGACGATCACACAGGTTTTGCAGGCGCTCGACGAGGATCTGGGCCGGCACTTCTTTCCAAACGATGGCTCAAGTCGCGACCCCCGGTTATGCCCTGTCTGCAACGCTGGCCGGCTGAGCCTCAAGCTTGGCAAGTTCGGCGCGTTTATCGGCTGCTCGAACTACCCGAATTGCCGCTACACCCGCCCGTTGGCCGTCGAAGGTGAGCCCGAGGATGCCGCCGATACAATCCTTGGCATCGATCCGGCGAGCGATCATGAAGTGACTTTGAAGAAAGGTCCGTTTGGCCATTATGTGCAACTCGGCGCGGAAAGCGGTGAGGCAAAGCCGAAGCGCGTGGCGTTGCCGCGATCGTTGAAGCCGGCCGATGTCAATCTCGATACGGCGTTGCGCCTTTTGGCTTTGCCGCGCGAGCTTGGCCGCCATCCCGAAACCGGCGAGATGATCTCCGCCGGCATCGGTCGCTTCGGGCCCTACATCAAGCATGGTTCGACCTTCAGATCGCTCTCGGTCGAAGACGATGTGCTAACGATCGGCGCCAACCGCGCCGTTGTACTGCTGGCTGAGCCGGCGACGGAACGCCGACGCAACGCGCCGCGACCCGTGCGTCAGCTCGGGTCGCATCCCGACGGCGGTGTCGTGGGGTTATTCCAGGGGCGCTACGGCCCCTACGTCAGCCATAACGGGGTTATTGCCTCGTTGCCGCGCGCAGCAGATCCCGAGACGTTCTCTCTCGAAGAGGCGATCAGGTTGCTCGAGGCACGGAGGAAGAAAAGCCGGCACCGCATGCCGAAAGCCGCCCAAGCGGGCGCGGCAACAGCAGCAAAGGCAAAGGGAACCGCAAATCTGGCGGCGCGCAAGGTTCCCGAACCGAGTGCGCGCCGGGCGGCCAACGCAAAAAGCGCTGAAACACCCGTCGGTCGAGCGGCGAAACCCGATGCTGTGCGAGCCGGCGGCGCGAAATCGCGCAAGGGGAACCTTGCGGCTTCAACCCGGGCGACAGCAAACCCGAAAACTGCCGGTCGAAAAGGAACAAAGCGGCAGCCCCGAGAGCGTAAGCAGTCTGGCTAGGCGGTTCAATCTGACAGATGACACCCTCCCCAATTCTCGTCATGCCCGCGAAAGCGGGCACGCAGGGCGGCCAAACACTGCGCTCGCGGCCCTGGGCCCCCGCTTCCGCGGGGGCGAGTGCGTCCGTGAGGACGCTTTGTCAGCACGGTGCAAGTCCGTGTCGGAGCCGGTCGTTGGCTCCGTAATTGAAGGTAACTGCGTCGCCGCGAGGCGGGGTGGGGAGCAACCGGAGGTGAACCGGCAGTCCGGA
>JAFAHP010000332.1 GCA_019237175.1 Alphaproteobacteria bacterium | reverse complement strand
TCTCTACGAGCTTTGCAGGTACAGGATGTACGCCGGAAGCGTGGATCCCGGATTGCGGATGCAGTTACCCTCGACGCAGAAGATATCCAGTGACAAGCTCTCAGCGAATGTCGGCGTACCGGCGGAGCGCGGCCAAAGTGTACTCTGGTCTTAGCGCCCTCAAAGCCCTGGCTTGTTCGGTGTCCGCTTCATCGCCGCCTGAATTCCATTTTTGCGAAACAAACCCAATTGACCGGCAACCATTTTCGGCGGCCCGCGGCGGGCGATGGTCGGCAATGCGATTCGGCGGTCACGCTCGACGGCGCGACCAGCGTGATCTGTTGCCGCATCGCTTGCGCATTAGGTTCGCGGTGCGCCAGATCTCGTTTCGAGCTTCACGCGCCAGCGGCCGGGCACCTCAAGCGACGGGTTGCGCGCTATTTCATCCGCATCCATGCCCGCCTCGGCCTTTAGCTTGTCGCGGTCGCAGTCGCCCGCAAGCTTGCTGTCCTGTGTCGGCATCTCCTCGCCAAGCCGAGCGACTCCCTTGGGCGGGCCCAGCCTTCAACCAACATCGCGCGGCTTGGGAGGTCTCTTTTGCACACGGCGCGACATCGGCGGGTTGCGCTCGCCGCTTAACACCTAAAGCTGGCATTTTCGGCCATCCACCTCCATGCTTGGCAACGTGACAATGCTCCCAAAACGGCTCTGATTGCCGAGCCTGCCGCGCCTCGTTCGGACGGGCAACTGATTTGAGTCCAAATGCGATCGGTCGCCGAGTCCAAACGCTCCATCTAAAGTGTTGAAATATAATGAGCCCGTCGGGATTCGAACCCGAGACCTACTGATTAAAAGTCAGTTGCTCTACCGGCTGAGCTACGGGCTCGCTGCGGCGCTTGGCAACATAAGCGGCGCCCGAGACTGGGTCAATCGACGGCAGCGCGGGGTTGATCGGGGTGATGCTGGCGACGGACGGGGTTGGCCTGTGGGTCCTCGGCCGCGATATCGTAGGGCTGCTCGCGGGCAACGTCGTGGCTCGCCGCGAGCCGCTCTGAGGAGATGCCGATGCCCAGTAGAAAGAACGTCGTCCTGTATGCCTCTCGCGCAGTCGTCGCGGCCGTGCTGCTGTTCAGTGCTCCAAGCGCGGTCGCAGCCGAACCGGAAGGCGAGCTGGCGCAGCGGCTCGAGGCAGTCGTCCGGGTCCATGCCGAGATCCCTGCCGATGCGCGGACCGCCGCGTATCTCGGTACGCAGCGCGACGGCGCGGGCGTGGTGATCGACGATGCCGGTCTCGTGGTGACGATCGGCTATCTGATCACCGAGGCAATGGCAGCGGAGGTGGCGACCGGGTCAGGCCGGATGAGCCGGGCGGACGTCGTCGGCTTCGACATCTCCTCGGGGCTCGGCTTGTTGCGCGCAGCCGAGCCATTGGCGGTCAAGCCGATGCCGATCGGCACGGCGACCGCGCTCCCCGAGAAGACGCCGGTGGTGGTCGCCGGCTCCGGCGGGCCGGAGGCGGCGCTGCCGGCGGTCGTGGTGTCGCGCCGAAGCTTTGCCGGCTATTGGGAGTACCTGCTCGAGGACGCGATCTTCACCGCACCACCGCACCCGGCCTGGAGCGGCGCCGCCTTGCTCGGGCCGGACGGTAGGCTCGCCGGGATCGGCTCGTTGGTGGTCAGCGACGCCGACCCAGACCTGCCGGGCAACATGTTCGTGCCGATCGACCGCCTGCTGCCGGTCATGGGTGACCTGCTGACGCTTGGCCGGCCATCCGCGCCGCCGCGTCCATGGCTCGGCATCAATCTGCGGGAGTTGGACGGCAAGCTCGTCGTTGGCCGCGTCGCTCCGGACGGCCCTAGTGACAAAGCGGGCGTCCGCCACGGCGATCGCGTGACCGCGATCGACGGAGCCCCGGTCCATGAACTCGCCGATTTCTATCGCACGCTATGGCGGCGCGGCGACGCCGGGGTCACGGTGAGGCTCGGCGTGATCCGGCAGGGCGAGGAGCGCGAGATCGAGGTCAAGTCGATCGACCGGTACCGCTATTTCAAGCTCGGCACGACATACTGAGCGTCTTCTGTCGGACCGCGTGCACCAACGGCGAGGGTGATCCGATCGCTGCCGCGAGAAAATCCCGCCGGCCTGATCCCTCGCTGTCGGAATTTTTGACACTTTTTTGCCTCCTCGGAACCGAGGCCAACAGTTAAGTTATCTGTAACATTTTGATTTCATTATGATTTCCCACGAGCGTGTGCGTCGGCCCCTAAAATCACGGTGTCGGATAATCTTACAACTATCGGTTTTATTAAAGTTAAATAGTTCGTAACCCTCTAGCAAATATCACTTGGCACGAAAAGTGCGGGGCCCCTTATTCGAATTTACTCGGACAGGAGACGAACATCATGCGACCACGCAAGCCACTGCTCTACGGGAGCGCGGCGCTCGCCTGCGCGATATGTGCGGCGGGAGCGCAGGCCGATCCGGTGAGTGGGACGTTGTATTTTACGACGTTCAACCCGGACACCATCGGCGGCTTTACCGGCAATGTCTGGTCCGACACATTCAACTTCAACGGGTCCACCTTTACGCTCGGCACGCCGACGGGGATCGCGGATACCGCCGGCGCCGACGGGTTATTGTTTCTGCCCGACGGGAATCTGGCGATCTCCGGGCAGGGCGACGACCACGTCTCGGAGGTCAACACCACGACCCACGCAATCGGCCCGGTGGTGGCCGCTGGGACCGGCTCCTATCATATGGCGCTCAACAGCGTCAGCGCTCCCACGCTGCTCTACAACATGTGGAATGGGTCTGGCGGCGGCGGGAGCACGGCCATTTCCGCCCTCCCGATACAGGCGGGCTCGCCGTCGCTAAACGTGGCGGGGACGCCCTACACGGTCTCTTGCGCTGCCGGTCACGCCGGCTGTAGCACCGATGTGCGCGGTGTCGTCCTCGATCCCAACAACGGCAAGTTTTACTACGGCACAGCCGGAGACGGGCTCATCAACGGAGATTTCGGCACGGTTGTCTTTAACGACACCACTCACACCGCGACACTGACGCCCTTGCTTTCCGGCGGCCAAGCAGCGCACGGCGTGTCGTTCGATCCGTTTACCGGGGACATTATCACGAACAGTGCGACCGAGATCGATCAGCGCGACCCTACGACCGGTGCCATCATTTCCTCGGTTACCTTCGCGGGCACCCAGTTCGACCAGGCAGCCGAAGATGGGCATGGTCATTTGTTCGTCGCCTCCAATAACGGGCAACTCGCATTCATCGACTACGATGCGACCGGACTGATCGGCGCGGCGGGGAACTTTACGTCAGACCCGACTTTGGCGGCGAATCTCGACGACATCGCCCCGCTGTCGGCTGCGGGGGCAACGCCGACGCCGGAGCCAGGCTCGCTGGCGTTGCTCGCCACCAGCCTCCTCGGGTTTGGCCTGCTGGGGCGACGCTGCAACAGAGTGTAAAGAAACCCGACACTTCGAAGGAAACCGGCGGCGCCTTCGAGCGCCGCCGGTGTTTTCAAGTTGGGCATGTTTCTTCGGCGCGCGTTCAGCTGCGCCAATCAAGGGTGCGCGGCTCGACCGGGTTCTCGA
>JAFAHP010000156.1 GCA_019237175.1 Alphaproteobacteria bacterium | reverse complement strand
AAACAGTTCGACTGCGACGACCGTGATAAAGCCGCGTCCGGCGTTGACCAGAAATGGAAGCCGATCAGGGATGCGGAGCCGACGCCGGCCGCAACGGCGGTGAGCGGTCTGTCCGGGACCGGCCACCAACAACGCCGGTGCGTCGAGTGCGGCCGAAATACCCGCGAATCCTATGGCCGTCTTTTCGGCGAGCAGCCGCAAGGATGGCGTGGGGCGGCCGGGAGCGCTATCAGTTGTCGCACCGCCGCGTTACAGGACCGTCGCAAGCGCACGGGGCCAGTCAACCAGGATGTCGGCTCATCATGCCAAAAGTCCTCCGGGATTCGCGCCAGCACTTCTTGCGTCTGTTGCCGGGCCTGCTCATGCGGCAATTGCGCTAACAGAACCGCCGCCGCACGCCAGTTCGCCATAGTGGCGAACAAGCCCTCCATCGGCGAGTGATAACGGAGTTCCGCCGCCTCCCCGTAGGCCTGGTCGATGACCGGATCGAGTGCGATCACTCCTCGGATAAGCTCCCCGCGAACCTCCTGCATCTCGGTGAAGTTGGCGGCCGCTTGCTCGATGGGCCGATATCGGCCGACGTGCCAGCCTACGAAGTGTGGATAAAGGCCGATACGATCTTACTAATCCGCCGGTAGCGCCCGGCGCTCTACCCCCACCATCCGGGGCTTCCCCGGCACAACAACGTATTGCGCGCACGCGCGCGGCAGTCGTCGGACCAATTGCGCCGAGCACCTCCCGAAAGCTCCATCGCCCCCGCTTGCGTGACGGCATGCAGCCTTCCGCTCACCGCAAGAATTGCACGAGTCAGCCGCTGATTTATGGATAAGACCTCCGTGCCTCGTCTCGTCATAGAGACAAGAGCGGTTTCCCGTTGGCTGTCGGTTTGCTCACGACTCGGCGCAGTTTGCCGCATTAGAAACCTGGCATTGCAAGGATGCCGCCCTGTCCGCTATTCGGGTCGACAAAGGTCGCGAAGATCGTGCTCGGAGGCGTGCTGTCGGTAGCATCGGTTGAGGCGGCAATCCCGTTAAGGGCAACATCGTCCAGCGGCTGCCCATTGACTGTGATGCGTGCGATCGCGACAACCGTGCCATCCTGCTTCATCCGAACGATCGTGTTATCGCCCTGATTGGCGACATAGAAGTCAGACCCGGAGCCGGAGCCTTCATCCAAGGTCGTGTTGCTCGCCCAGTTGGCGTCATCCGTGTTCCTCTCGACGGGGGCGAGGTCGACGGGGATATTGAGCGCCGCCGAACGGATCCGGCTTACCGAGCCGAGGCCAAAAACCTGGAAAGGAGCGGTTCCGAAAACCGTCAGATTTACAACCGCGATCGTGTCGTAGAAGGACTCGCTGACGAGCAGCTGACGCACCACTCCCGCCGGCAGGTTGTAGGGGTTCATAATCACCCCGAACCGCGGCTCGTTAGCCTCCTGCTGGGCATCGCCATTGCCGCCGAGAATTGGCCGCACCGTGCCCGGCGGCGCCAAGCCATCGAGCCCGTAAAGCGTGTGCTCCTGCACGATGGCGCCATTGGCCGTTACGACCACGAACACCGCCTTGCAAGTCCCGTCGGGCGATGGGCCGAGTAACGCCGTTCCGACGCCGCCAGCGTTGAGGGCGCCCGGGATGATCTGCTGCGGTTGAGTGGTCACGACGTTTCGGTTTGTCCGTCTGCCTACATAGACGCCGCCGATCTCCTTGTTCGGGGGGCCTGCCAGCGGCAACCCGGTTGGATCGAGGATCGAGGACGAGCCGGTGCCGATATCCCCAAATGGTGCATTGGCCGGCCAGATCCGGCCGAAGCCGTTGTTGTTCGACAGACCCAGCGGATTACTGACCCCGGCGTACCTAGCCGTGTTCGGCAGGACTCCGTTGGTCATGATGTTGTTGTTGACGCTATTGAGCCAGTCGGGACTGTTGGCACTGAACATCTGCACATAGCCGCCGAGGGCCGACCGGTTGCCGCCGCTCGCGAATTTGGGCGGCACGATCAGGGTGTTCCGGCCACTCGGGTCAATTGATAGGAACGACCCCTCCTGCCCGACGCCCATGGCGAGCGGCGCGCCGAAATTTGATCGGCTGCCGACCAGGAGACGCTTCGGATCCAGTACTGCACCGGTTCCGGTGTAGGCGGAGAACTTGCTCGGGATCGGACTCGGGTTGGGGCAATTGCCAGGAGAGAGAGTCCCGCCGCTGACGAAGGTACCGATTTGCGCGATCGCCGACGCCCCAGGGATATTTACCGCCACAACCCGAGCGGGGATGGCTACAACCGCATGTGCCCGAGCGTCCCGCCACGGAGCATCGCTGGCGAGCACCGTAATTCCGGTCGCTACAGCCATTATGCCCAAAGCGGTAGTTCTGCCGATCCGTCTCATCACTGGCCTCCGAAGATTCTGGTCGATGCCTTCCGCAACAAACTCGGTCTTCTCTGCGCCGAGGACCTCCCACGGGTTTTGCCTGAGCGCCGATTTCGGCCCATCAATCCAACTTTCCGCTAGCCTCGAGACCGGCTGACATAGGCGCAGGACTAACCCTCGATCGGGTGTTTCGCGGGCGCCATGATTGATGCGATCGAGGCATCGGACGCCGAGCGCCAGTCGATTCTAATCAAGGCTCGCTGCAAAAGCAGACGTGCGATCGAGATTTCAGTGGCCGACTCGGGACCGGGGATAGCCCCGGAAGTTATGGAAACGCTTTTTGATCCCCTTGTCACGACAAAACCACTCGGGATGGGGATGGGACTTTCGATCAGCCGGTCGATTTCCGAATCGCATGGCGGCGGCCTCCGAATGGCACAAAACGATCCTCGCGGTGCTATCTTCTTCGTCGAACTGCCGACAGCCGAGGCGACAAGGGATGCCGGATAGAACCGTCTTCGTCGTCGACGATGATGCGGGCGTCAGGCAGGGCTTGCGATTTATGCTGCGCGCCGCTGGTTATTCGGTGGAAGGGTTTGCGTCGGCGCACGCCTTTCTCGAAGGTTACGACCCACGGCAGGGTGGCTGTCTGTTGCTCGATGTACAAATGCCGAATATGACCGGTCCCGAATCGCAGCAGCACCTCAATCTCCGCGGCTGGCGGATCCCGGTTACCTTTATTGCCGGTCATGGTTCGGTGCTGCTGGCAATCGCGCCGATGAAGGCCGGCGCGTTCGATTCATCGAAAAGGCGTTGCGCGAGGATGCTCTGCTCGAGAGCATCGACCGAGCCTTGCATTGGAATGACAGGGGATCGCCAACGGAAAGTGCAGTGGCCGTTTCAGAAGTTCTGATGGGCATCGGCTCCCGCGATAATTCTCCGGGACACCCGCCGGAACCTCTGCCGTCGCTGACGGATGCACCGTTCTTTTACGTCGACCCGGTTGACAGCGCGGGCCGCACCAAAGACTTTGTGGCGATCGTAGAAACCGGTTTTCGGGAGGTATCGTACCGTGGAAGACGG
>JAFAHP010000055.1 GCA_019237175.1 Alphaproteobacteria bacterium | reverse complement strand
GCCACCCAGCGGATCCCATAGGCCAGGCCGTACCAGGAGAGCGCGCGTTCGATCGCGAGCTTGGTTTCGCCGTAAGGATTGATCGGACGTTGCAAGGCGGTTTCGCGGATCGGCACGGTGTCCGGGACGCCATAGGTAGCGCAGGTCGACGAAAACACGATGTTGTGGACGCCGGTCTCCCGCATCGTTTCGAGCATCGACAAGGTGCCGCAGAGATTGTTTTGGTAATAGAGCGCCGGGTTGCAGACCGATTCGCCAACATAGGCAAGGGCGGCAAAATGCATAATCGCGCTCACTTTATGCTCGGTGATTGCGGCGCCGAGCCGTACGCGATCAGCAATATCGCCTTCGACCAAAGGTCCCCAGCGAACCGCTTGGCGGTGCCCGCGTGACAGGTTGTCGTAAGCCACGGGCCGGTAACCGGCACGGGCCATTGCCTTGCACGCGTGGGAGCCGATATACCCTGCCCCGCCGGTCACCAAAATCGCTTGCGACATGAGCGTGTTGTGTTCGGATCAGTTCGATCGAAAGACAACGTGATCCGACCGCCAGGTCTTCCGCGGGTTTCGGTTTGTCGGGCGCGACTACTTGCCGCGGCCACGACTTGAGGAATAAGCCGTCGTCGATATCGTTCTTGGGCGAATTCGCGTTAGAGGGACGGGTATGCGCATAGCAATTATAGGAACAGGATATGTCGGCTTGGTGTCGGGGGCATGCTTTTCGGAATTTGGGGTCGAAGTCGCCTGCGTTGACAAGGACGACGCCAAAATCGCGCGGTTGCAGCGTGGCGAGATGCCGATCTTCGAGCCCGGTCTTGACACGCTCGTCGCAAACAATGCAGCCGCCGGACGGATCTCGTTTACGACCGATTTAGCATCCGCGGTTGCCGGCGCCGAAGCTGTGTTTATCGCGGTCGGAACGCCGTCACGTCGCGGTGACGGGCACGCCGATCTGTCTTATGTGTTCGCGGCGGCCGAGGAAATTGGACGCGCCCTCGCCGACTACGCAGTCGTCGTGACAAAATCCACAGTCCCGGTCGGCACCGGCCGCCAGGTTGCGGCGATCCTGCGGCAAACCCGGCCGCAGGGCGGTTTTGATGTTGCCTCTAATCCCGAATTTCTGCGCGAGGGCTCGGCCATCGAGGATTTCATGCGCCCTGACCGGGTCGTCATCGGCGCCGACAGCGATCGGGCCCGCGCTATTCTACGGGCTCTCTACCGGCCTCTTTATCTGCTCGAAACGCCGATGGTCTTCACCGATATCGAGACGGCGGAGCTGATCAAATACGCCGCCAACGCCTTTCTCGCGACTAAGATCACCTTCATCAATGAGATCGCCGATCTTTGCGAGCGGGTCGGCGCGGATGTGCAGGAAGTGGCCAAGGGGATCGGTCTCGACGGCCGCATCGGTCGAAAGTTTCTGCACGCCGGCCCCGGCTTTGGCGGATCATGCTTCCCAAAAGATTGCCGGGCGCTGGTGCGGACTGCACGGGAGGCGCAGGCGCCTTTGTCGATTGTTGAGACAGTGGTCCAAGTCAACGAGGCGCGCAAAGAACGTATGGCCGACAAGATCGTCGCTGCTTGCGGCGGCAGTGTTGCCGGCAAGACCTTGGCAGTACTCGGGCTGACGTTCAAACCCAATACCGACGACATGCGCGACAGCCCCAGCCTGGCGATCCTGCCGCGGCTGACGACGGCGGGCGCGACGATCCGTGTTTTCGATCCCGAGGGCATGGAAGAGGCGAGGAAGGTTCTGCCCGACCTCGTGTATTGTACGGACGCCTATGAAACGATGCATGACGCCGATGCATTAGTGCTGTTGACCGAATGGAACGCGTTTCGTGCCCTTGACCTTGTTCGCGTTCGCAACCTGCTCGCCACCCCGCTGGTCATCGATTTGCGGAACGTCTACCAGCCGCAAGAAATGCTCGCAGCCGGACTGTCCTATGTGAGCATCGGGCGCGCGGTCGAGACCGCTCGGCCGCAGTTGCGTGCATTGGCCTGACACGTCCGTCATCCCGTCAGAAGGTTTTGACCCATGATCAGTGTTGTCGCCAAGCGTGTCCTCGTCACCGGGGGCGCCGGGTTTCTCGGATCGCATTTGTGCGAGCGCCTGATTGCCCAGGGCAACGACGTCCTCTGCGTCGACAATTACTTCACTGGACGTAAGGATAATGTGGCACGGCTATTGGGCGACCCGCATTTCGAGGCAATGCGCCATGATATTACTCATCCACTGTTTGTCGAAGTTGATGAGATTTACAATCTCGCCTGCCCAGCGTCGCCAATTCATTATCAATTTGACCCGGTCCAGACTACCAAGACGAGCGTCATCGGTGCGATCAACATGTTGGGGCTGGCTAAGCGGCTGAAAGCCAAGATATTTCAAGCTTCAACGTCAGAGGTTTACGGTGACCCGACCGCCCATCCCCAACCGGAAACTTATCGTGGAAACGTTAATTCCATCGGACCGCGAGCTTGCTATGACGAAGGCAAGCGTTGCGCCGAAACGTTGTTCTTTGACTATTACCGTCAGCATCACCTTAAAATCCGCGTGGCCCGTATTTTCAATACCTATGGGCCGCGCATGCACCCGAATGACGGTCGGGTCGTCTCGAATTTTGTTGTGCAGGCTCTGCGAAACGAGCCGATCACGCTTTACGGCGACGGCAGCCAGACGCGTGCCTTCTGTTATGTCGACGATCTGATCGAGGGCTTTCTGGCGCTGATGGCCGCGCCCGACGAGGTTACCGGGCCTATCAATCTCGGAAATCCGATCGAAACCTCGGTCGGTGAACTCGCTGGATTGATCATTCGGCTGACCGGTTCGCGCTCGACAATCGTATACCGGCCGCTTCCCGTCGACGACCCGGTCCAGCGTTGCCCCGACATCACTCAGGCGCAGACGGTGCTCGGCTGGCGGCCGCGCACGGCGCTAAAGGACGGACTGGGCCGCACGATCGCATATTTCGATCAGCTGCTGACCCGCGGCGGCGCAGTCGCTGTTTCATCTTGATCCGGGTCGAAGAGACCAGTTTTTCAAATGATCCGCCGGCGGCGCAGCGTCTCGATAATTTGCGCTGCGGCATCCTCAGGCGGAATTTCGAGCGTGCCGAGCCGCAGTTCAGGCGCTTCCGGCGCCTCATAGGGTGAATCGACGCCGGTAAAATTGGGGATCTGACCGGCTCTCGCCTTGGCGTAAAGACCTTTCGGATCGCGCCGGATGCATTCGTCGATCGGCGCGTCGATAAAGATTTCGAAAAACGCGGTCGGCTCGATCAGGGCTCGCACCATCTGCCGCTCGGCGCGGAACGGCGATATGAACGAACAAATGACGATCAAGCCGGCCTCGGCCATCAGCTTGGCGACTTCGCCAACCCGCCGGATGTTTTCGACCCGGTCGACATCCGTGAAGCCGAGGTCACGGTTGAGGCCGTGGCGAACATTGTCGCCATCGAGCAGCATCGTATGACGGCCGGCGGCGAGCAGTTGCTTTTCAACAAGGTCCGCGATGGTCGATTTGCCGGCACCCGAGAGGCCGGTCAGCCACAATACCGCTGGTGCCTGGCCCTTTAGCGCGGCGCGCTCCTCGTGCCCTACGGTGAGCGACTGCCAATGAATGTTGCTGGCCCGGCGCAGCCCGAAGGCGATCATTCCGGCTCCAGCGGTTTCATTCGTCAGCCGGTCGATCAAAATAAAGCCGCCGGTATCGCGGTTCTGTATGTATGGGTCGAAGGCCACCGGTGCGGCGGTCGACAGATTGCAGAACCCGATATCGTTGAGCGCGAGGCTCTTGTCGGCGAGATGTGCCAGGGTGCCGACATCAACCCGATGCTTTAGCGCGGTGATTGTCGCCGGCACGGTGCGGGTGCCGATTTTCAAAAGATACGACCGGCCCGGAACCATCCGGTGCTCGCTCATCCAGATTACATGGGCGGCAAATTGATCGACGAATTCCGGCGGATCGCGCGGATCGGCCAGCAGATCGCCGCGCGCGATATCGATCTCGTCGGCCAGCCGCAGGGTGACCGCGGCCCCCGCTTCGGCACGCTCGATCAGACCGTCAAAGGTCACGATTTCGCGCACCCGCGTCGAACGGCCCGAGCCGGCGACCAGAACCAGATCGCCGGGCGCAATCGAGCCCGAGACTACGGTTCCGGAAAACCCGCGGAATTCGCCGTTGGGTCGGTTGACCCACTGCACCGGAAAGCGAAGAGGCTGCTTATCGCCGCCGCGCGTGATTTGGATCGTCTCCAAATGCTCGAGCAGGGTCGGCCCTTGATACCACGGCATCCGGTCCGAGCGGCGGGTCACATTGTCGCCCATCAACGCCGAGAGCGGGATCGCGGATGCCTCGGGCGCGTCGAGGCTGGAGGCGAACTGCGAAAAATTAGCGGCAATTTCGACAAAACGGCTCTCGGCGAACCCGATGAGATCCATCTTGTTGACGGCCAGAACGAGATGGCGGATGCCGAGCAGCGAGCAAACAAAGGCGTGCTGCCGGGTTTGCGCCACGATGCCGTTGCGGGCGTCGACCAGCAGTACAGCGAGGTCGCATGTCGACGCACCGGTCGCCATGTTGCGCGTGTATTGCTCGTGACCCGGCGTGTCGGCGACGACAAACGACCGCGCCGCCGTGGCAAAAAAACGATAAGCGACATCGATCGTGATGCGCTGCTGCCGCTCGTCCTCCAGCCCGTCGAGCAGCAGCGAAAAATCGATGTCGCCTCCCGTTGTGCCAAAACGGCGCGACTCCCGCTCAAGCGTCTCGAGCTGGTCGTCGTAGATCAGCGCGCAGTCGTGCAGCAGCCGACCGATCAAAGTGGATTTGCCGTCGTCTACCGATCCGCAGGTCAGAAAGCGCAGCAGGTCGTGCCCGCGGGAACGACGCATGGTTTCGCAAAGAGCCGTCATCAGAAATAGCCTTCGCGCTTCTTGCGTTCCATTGCTGCTTCTTCGTCGCTGTCGATAAGCCGCCCTTGGCGCTCCGAACGTCTGGTGTCGCGCAACTCCGCAATGACCTCGGAAAGGGTCCCGGCGCTGGAATCGATCGCGCCGGTCAGCGGATAGCAGCCGAGCGTGCGAAAGCGCACGAGCCGCTGCTGCGGCTTTTCGCCGGGCAAGAGCGGCAGGCGATCGTCATCGACCATGATCCATGTGCCGCTGCGGTCTACCACCGGCCGCCACGCGGCGAAATACAACGGCACAACCGGAATTTGCTCGGCTTCGACGTATTCCCAGACATTGTATTCGGTCCAGTTTGATAGCGGAAAGACGCGCATCGTCTCGCGCTCCCGCAGCCGCGTGTTGTAGAGCCGCCACAATTCCGGACGCTGATTACGCGGGTCCCAGCTATGGTTGGCGCCACGAAGCGAAAAGATCCGCTCCTTCGCGCGGCTCTTTTCCTCGTCGCGCCGAGCCCCGCCAAGAGCCGCATCGAACTCAAGCTGGTCGAGCGCCTGCTTTAACGCTTCGGTCTTCATCACCGCCGTGTGCAGCGCCGAGCCCGAATCGATCGGGTTGATCCCACGGCGCAAGCCGTCTTGATTGGTATGGACGATCAGATCGACACCCAGCCGGCATGCGGTTGCATCGCGAAACGCTATCATTTCGCGAAACTTCCAGCCGGTATCGATATGGAGCAGTGGAAACGGCAGTTTGCCCGGGAAAAACGCCTTGCGTGCAAGATGCAGCATGACGCTCGAATCCTTGCCGATCGAGTAGAGCATCACCGGATTGCGGAACTCGGCAGCAACCTCGCGCATGATCCCGACCGATTCGGCTTCCAGCCGCCGCAAATGGGCCGGCAACGCGCGTGGGGTCGCCAAACCGTCGGCTAGAGCAGACACGCCACAGCCCTTTCCCTGCTGGTTTCTGACGGGGGCAATTCCCGGTTAAGGTTGGCCGCCGGCGCTGTCAACCGCATGGCAGATGCCCGCGCCACCAGGCCGCACGCCCCACGAGCCGAGTATTATTGGCCGGCAGCGCTGTACGGTTGATTAAGCCAAACCGGTTTTCAGCTCACCGCGTCAATGCACCTTCGGGGCCTTCAAGAACCGCGTCCGGTCGGCAGACAGGACGCGCACGACCATGGTTCTGCCGTCTCGCGTCACTTGCAGCGGAATTTGGCTGCCTGCCGGGCCGCCGGCCCAGACGCGGCGCCAAAAGCCGGCGAGGCTCCCCACCGAAGCGTCACCGACGGCGAGGATGCGGTCCCCGGGCAGCAACCCGGCCTCGCTCGCCGGACCTCGCTCGGCCAGGCCAGCGACGACAATGGCGTCCTCGACCTCAGCGGCATAGAGCCCGAGCCACGGACGCACCGGCCGATTGGGACGACCGTAGGTCAGCATGTCGTCGAGGATCGGCGGCAACAGATCGATCGGCACGACCATGTTCACGTCGCGACGCGAGTCGCGTCCGCTAGAGTGCTGGACATGCAGCGAACCGATCCCGATCAGGCGGCCATCGGCGCTGATCAGTGCCGCACCGCCCCAAAACGGGTGCGCCGGGGCGGTAAAGATCGCGCGGTCGAGCACGTACTCCCAGTAGCCGGCGAATTCCTGGCGCGCGACCACCCGCGCCGCAACGGCGTGGCGGCGGCCGCCTTCGGCGGCCATGATAGCGCGATCGCCGGCCCCCACTCGCATCCCTGTGGCCAATTCCAGCGGCTCGACACTCAGCCTGCCGAGCGCCTGGACGAGCCCAAAGCCCGTCTCCTGATCGTAAGCGAGCACATGGCCCGGCACCGCACCGCCGCTGGCGGAGGTGAGCCAAATGGTTTCGGCCTCGGTGATCAGATAGCCGATTGTCAAGACAAGACCATCGCGACGGATCAGGACGCCGCTTCCCGCGCGCTCGGTTCCAAGCGTGCCGGCGGTGAAAGCGTCTTCCGGGATCGTCGCTCGCAAACCAAGCACTGCACCCAAGGCCCGGTCGAGATCGAAGTTGCATTCGCTGGGCTTGGGCTGGATCTCGCCGGGGATTTCCCACTCTACGTCTCGCGGCATGGCGGCAACTCGTCAGTGGCACCTGAATTTGATCATAACTCGGAAAGAGGGTGCGTGGTCTGCATTCTTGTCAAAAACACTCGCGCCAAATAGGCGGGCCGGCGGGGCGCGCTCGTTTGGCCCAGCTTGACAACCCATAGCACCGTCGTTATCTGAGCAGCACTCTTAGCCATAGAGTGCTAACAGTTGGTGGTCGAGGAGGGTTTCATGAAGTTTCGTCCGCTGCATGATCGCGTGCTGATCCGGCGTGTCGATTCCGAGGAAAAGACAGTTGGCGGCATCATCATTCCGGACACGGCGCAAGAAAAGCCGATGGAGGGGGAAGTCGTCGCCGCCGGGCCCGGTGCGCGCAACGAGGAGGGGGTCATCCAGCCGCTCGAGGTCAAGGCCGGCGACCGTGTATTGTTTGGTAAATGGTCGGGGACCGAGGTCAAGCTCGAAGGCGAAGAGCTGATCATTATGAAAGAATCCGACATCATGGGCGTCCTTGTCTGAGGAGAGATCAAAAGATGGCTGCAAAGGAAGTTCGTTTTCATGGCGACGCGCGCGAGCGGATGCTGCGCGGCGTCGATATTCTCGCCAATGCCGTCAAGGTGACGCTGGGGCCGAAGGGACGCAACGTCGTCCTCGACAAATCTTTTGGCGCGCCGCGCGTTACCAAAGACGGTGTGACGGTCGCCAAAGAGATCGAGCTTGCCGACAAGTTCGAGAACATGGGCGCGCAAATGGTCCGCGAAGTGGCCTCGAAAACCAGCGATCAGGCGGGCGACGGCACCACGACGGCGACGATTCTCGCGCAGGCGATAGTGCGCGAGGGAGCAAAGGCGGTAGCCGCCGGCATGAACCCGATGGATCTGAAGCGCGGTGTCGACATAGCGGTCGATGCTGTCGTCGAGGACATCAAGAAGCGTTCGAAGAAAATCTCGACCAACGAAGAGATCGCTCAGGTCGGAACAATCTCGGCCAATGGCGAGCGCCAAGTCGGCGATATGATCGCCGAGGCGATGCAGAAGGTCGGCAACGAGGGCGTCATCACGGTCGAAGAGGCAAAGTCGCTCGAGACCGAGCTCGATGTCGTTGAAGGCATGCAGTTCGACCGCGGCTATATCAGCCCGTATTTTGTGACCAACGCTGAAAAGATGGTGGCCGAACTCGAGGAGCCGTTCATCCTGCTTCATGAAAAGAAGCTGTCCGGCCTGCAGGCGATGCTGCCGCTTCTCGAATCGGTGGTGCAGTCGGGCAAGCCGCTACTGATCGTCGCCGAGGATGTCGAGGGCGAGGCGCTCGCGACCCTCGTTGTCAACAAATTGCGCGGCGGGCTCAAGGTCGCGGGGGTCAAGGCCCCGGGCTTTGGCGACCGGCGCAAGGCGATGCTCGAAGACATGGCGATCCTGACCGGTGGGCAGGTGATCAGCGAAGATCTCGGCATCAAGCTCGAAAACGTCACCGTCGACATGCTGGGCAAGGCCAAACGGATTCGGATCGAGAAAGAAAACACGACGATCATCGACGGTTCCGGACAAAAAGAAGACATCCAGGGCCGTTGCAATCAGATCCGCCAACAGATCGAAGAGACCACCTCGGACTACGACCGTGAAAAACTGCAGGAGCGGCTAGCCAAGCTCGCCGGCGGCGTCGCGGTGATCCGTGTCGGTGGTGCCACCGAGGTCGAGGTCAAGGAAAAGAAGGATCGCGTCGACGATGCGATGCATGCGACCCGTGCCGCGGTCGAAGAGGGTGTCGTTGCCGGTGGTGGCGCCGCCCTGCTCTATGCGGCGCGCGCGCTCGACAGCCTAAAGCCGGAAAACAACGACCAGAAGGTCGGCATCGACATCGTCAAGAAGGCGCTGCTCTACCCGGCGCGCCAGATCGCCGAGAATTCGGGCACCGACGGGTCGATCGTCGTCGGCAAGCTGCTCGACAGCACCGACATGAATTACGGCTATGACGCGCAAAAGGGCGAATTCACCGACATGATCCGGGCGGGCATCATCGACCCGACCAAGGTGGTTCGCCACGCATTGCAGGATGCCGCATCGGTCGCCGGCCTTCTGATCACGACCGAGGCGATGGTGGCCGAGAGGCCCGAGCCCAAGACCCCACCGGCGATGCCGCCGGGTGGTGGCATGGGCGGCATGGATTTCTAAGAGCCGCCTCTCCGTCACACGGGGAACAACCGCCCGTCCGCGCATCCCGCGCGGGCGGGCGGTTTTTTCGAGGAGGCGGTCGAGAACACCACTCTATCTCCGGAACTCGATGGGTTTCTTGATTCTCGCCATCCCGGCGGAGGGCCGGGATCTATGTCAGCGATGGGCACCGGCCTGAGTTCATCCTCGGGCCGCGCGCGGCGCGGACCCGTGGGCCGGTGGGGCAAATATCGTGGTTTTTCCCTGAACCCCACTGATTGAGCGGCAGAGAAGCGCGGACGGCACGGTTCGCGCAAAGCTCACTAGCGCTTCAGATCACCCGCTCTGCTCTGAGCGCCGCGATTTCGGCCCCATCGTAACCAAGGCTCGTCAAAATCTCTTCGGTGTGTTCGCCCAACAGCGGGGCGGGGCGGCGGTAAGTGCCGGGGGTTTCGGACAACTCGATCGGGGTCGGCGCCAGTGGGAAGTCGGTCGCGAGTGCCGGGTGCGGCACGTCTTCGAGCAACCGAGCCGCGCGAATATGGTCATCGTCGAGCGCCTGCTGCGGCGAACAGAGCTGACCCGCGACGATGCTGAATTCTTCGAGCGCCGTGAGCGCTTGTACGCAGGTCCGCTCGGCGCACCACAACGTCATCCGCGCCGAGATGATTTCGCCGTCATCGGCACGCGACTGGTCGTCGGCAAAGCGCGGATCCTCGAGCCAATGGTCCTCTCCGATCATTTGCGTCCAGCGCCGGAACATCGGCTCGCCGATCACAGTCGTGACGATCCAGCCGTCCTTGCAGCGATAAAAATCGGCAGGAGCCGCGTTGAAGCCGCGGTTCACGGTTGCGACCCGGTTCACGCCGGTCAACGCCTGCTCGATCAGGGTCGCGTTGGCGAACGCGATCGCGGTGCGCAGCAAGGCGCCTTCGACTTTTTGCCCGCGTCCGGTCTTCTTGCGCTCGATCAGCGCCGCCAGAGTGCCGAAAGCGGACAAGCACGCCGTGCCGAAATCGACCCAAGGCAATTTGAGTGCCACCGGCTGCTCCGGTGTACCCGAGAGATAAACGGCTCCGCACATCGCCTGGCCGATGCCGTCAAAACCGTGCTTGTGCGACAGCGGCCCGCCGGCGCCGAAACCAGTCACCGTCGTCAGGATAATGTCGGGCTTGATCTGGCGCAGGCTGTCGAGATCGAGGGCTAATGAGCGCAAAACGCGCGGCGGCAGATTGGCAACGACGACATCGGCGGTCGCGACAAGCTTCTTTACGATCTCGCGACCTTCGGCAGCGGCCGGATCC
Organism: Alphaproteobacteria bacterium; assembly: GCA_019237175.1. GTDB lineage: Bacteria > Pseudomonadota > Alphaproteobacteria > ATCC43930 > CGMCC-115725 > AP-15. The sequence continues at coordinate 2,287 of JAFAHP010000055.1, read as the reverse complement.
AAGGTCATGCCGAGTTTGTTGCGGTTCATCGCCAGAAACATCGCGCCGCCGCCATCGGGGCGGGCGCCGACCGAGATGAAGTTGCGATCCTCGCCGCCGCCGATGCGCTCGATGCGGATGACTTCGGCACCGAAATCAGCGAGCAGTGCCGCGCAAAACGGTCCGGCGATGTAGCGGCCGAAATCGAGAACGCGAATACCATCGAGCACAGCGGGCACTCTATCCTCCCGTTTTTTGGCACTGGCCGTGCGGCAAGCATACAGGGCGGAGGCTCGGTGGACACTTGCCTCGCGCCGAGCACCGAGCCACCCTGTCTCGCCCTAACCCCAACCCGACCAGGAGGAGTACGATTTCGCCAGCTTCCATGGCGCGGCAAGGCCTCCCCGGAAGGGGTGCTGTTGGATCGCGCCTGGCACTGAACCCAGTCTCCCGACCCCTCGATCCAAAGGAGTGATCATGGCAAGGCTTCCCGCGATTACCGGCAAGGACCAAGTCGCAGCCAAGGACCACGCAATCTTCGACAGTATTGTCGCGAGCCGTGGTGCGGTGCAGGGACCGTTTACGATGTTCCTGAATTCGCCCGAGCTGGCCGGGCGCGTCGCTCATCTGGGCGCCTATGTCCGTTTCGAAGGGTCGCTCGATATGCGGGTGCGGGTGCTGGCGGCGATGACCGTCGCACGCGAATTCGAGGCGGTCTATGTGTGGGGCGCGCAGACCGGTGGCGCCCGCCGTCTCGGTGTGCCGGAAGCGACAATCACCGCGATCCGCGAAAATCATTCAGCCGGCATAGCGCCCGAAGACGCCGAGATCGTCGAATTTACGAGGGCGCTGCTGCGCCGGCACCGTGTTGATGAAGCCAGCTTCAAAAAAATCCAGAGCCGCTTTGGCAATGATGGGCTGATCCAGCTGACCGGCGCTATCGGTTACTATAGCCTGCTGGCGATAACGGTGAACGCCTGCGAACTGGAGGCCGCATCTGGCGCCGAGACCCTCAAGGTCTGACAAACCGGGTGCGGCGTGAGCGGACTGGCGGTCGGAAGAACCGCCCGGTATATCGTTGCCCATGCGCCGCGCGAAGCGCTTTGGTCTTGTCTTTCTTGCGCTGCTGGTCCCGGTAGCCGCCTATATCGGCTACTGGCGGATTGCCGCCGCCCGCATCGAAGATGGCCTTGATGGCTGGCGGCAATCGGCCGCAAAGAAACAGATCGACGCCTCGTGGCGGCAGCTGCGGGTTAGGGGTTTCCCGTTCGCATTCCGCATCGAAATCGGCAACGCGTCTCTGCGTGACCGCGCTTGGAACCCGGCGCCGCAACTGCGGCTTGACCGCCTGATCGCCACCGCCCGCCCTTGGAATTTCGATGATTGGCGTCTTGCTGCCCCGGCCGGCTTTTCGGCCCATCTGGCTGCTTCCGGCGCTCGGCCGGAGCTGAAGCTCGCGGCCAAGTCAGCCGAGGGGACGGCGGCGATTGGCGCCCAGAGTGCTCCCTGGCTGTGGGTTAGAGGTGCCGATGTGACCGCCGAGGCTCTGGGACGGGTTCCGATCAAATCGGCCGAGGCATGGATCACCCTGCCGGCAAAGCCAGCTGAAACGCACACCGATCCGAGTTTTGGCTTGGCGCTCGACATGCGCCAGGTTGAGGTCGCGGCGCCGCCCGTCAACTTCGGCAAGACTATCGACGAATTGGCGTTTGGTGTCACGGTCAGGGGCGTGTTGCCCGCGGGGCCGCTGGCGCAGGCGGCGGCTGCCTGGCGCGATGCGGGCGGGACGGTCGAGGTCGACAATTTGCACCTCGATTGGGGCGGACTCGGGATCACCGCCAGCGGCACCTTCGCGCTCGACGAGAAGCTGCAGCCGCTGGCGGCACTGTCCGGCGGGATCGAAGGCTTTGACGCCATCGTCGATGCGCTCGTCGCCGCCGACTGGCTGATCCCGGAGCAGGGCTCGATCCTTCGAATTGCGCTGAGCTCTTTGGCGAAACCCGGGCCTGACGGGAAGCCGCAGATAACCGCACCGTTCACGATCCAAAAAGGCAAGATGTATCTGGGACCGGCGCGGCTCGGGCCGGCGCCGCGTATCGTCTGGGATTAGGAGCGACCGCCGTCTGCCGGCCGCAGGTCTGCGGTGTCAGCCGGCCGCCGTTCCCTCTCCCTGACCCTCCCCGGCGCTCGGAGGAGGGAAAGGTGGAGACATTCCGGTTCGTCCCGCTACAGCCCTCACCTTGCCGGGCGCAGCACGCCAGATCGCCAAAATCGAGATCAGATTGCATCCGGCCGCTATCCAAAACGC
>JAFAHP010000795.1 GCA_019237175.1 Alphaproteobacteria bacterium | reverse complement strand
CAGCGTGACCGTCGCGGTATTCGCCCCGAATTGATATTGGGACAAGCCGGTTTGGTCCGCGATCCCGGCGATAGTGCCCAACATAACGCCCCCGTCATCAGCGAGCAGCGTGTCGGCACCGCCTTGCTTGAACTGCTTGCCCAGCGCCGGTGACGCCACATCGATCACGAGGCCGGTCGCCAAGCTCGCGGTCGAGGGTCCCACGGTGGTAAAGGCGAGAGCGCTTGTGCTGCAGGCAAACCCGACCTTATTCGTGGCGCTCGCGGGATTGAAGTTCGGGTCCGGCGATGTCTCTGAGAACTGCAAGGCACTCGCGCTGGTGCAAGCCCCGACCGCGGGGAACGTTGAGCTCAACGCGCTGAAACCGACGCCGTTGAAAGATCCGATAGTAACCGCAATGGGACCAGCAGTGGCGCCGACGTTAGCGTAGGTAACCGAGACGGTCAGCGTTCCGCCACTCGGGCTGACCGTCCCGATGCTGCAGGTGGGGGTCCCACTCACGGGGGCGCAAGACACCACAGGTGTCGCACCGGTAAAAGTAACCCCGGCGGGAAGGGTAAAGGTCAGCGTCGAAGTGGTTGCGGGCGTGCCGGTTGCTATAGAGTTCGAGGTGAGCACAAAGCCAAACGGGACCGTGACCGTTGTACCGGCCCCGATCGCCTGCGTCGCGTACGTCGTTAGGAAGCCGTAGGTGAAGGTCACTGCGGAAGCGGGATTAGCGGCGGTCAGTGCCGCTGCCGCCAGCAACCCCGGCGGGATCAGCCTTCGCAGATACTTTGCCGTTCTCATAGAGAACCCTCCTCAATTTTCCCGTATCAGTTGACTCATAACAGGTTCAGAGGAAGGCGCCCTTCCCCCCGCTGCCCGATCCGCCCCGCTTCCGGCCGCCGCCCCTGTCGGCGAATCTCACCGGATCCGGGATGCTTATCGAGTTCGTTCAATATCGACAAAATTTCGGCGCTGTTGTCAACCGGTAATTATCCATAGTTGAAACGCCGCGGTGAAGAATCTGTGATTCTGCGCTGGCGAATCGCGAGCCAGTCAAGTTCCGTCGCGCCTTACGGGAAACTGTCACGGCTTTGTGAGCATCAATCCCCCCGTTGTCTTATCGCACCCTATTCGAAGCCGAGTTGCGATGCGATCCATTCCTGTTCCGAAGCGTTCATGAAATGTAGCTCGACCCTAGGGCCGGCTACGCCGGGTGGAAGGCGCCCGAGGAACCTCGGTTCCTCGTTTCCACCCGGCACCCTGTCACGCACGACAAAATAAATCAACCTGCTGGCGAACGTGGCGGCACCGCAGAGGCTCCAAAGGAATCGCGATCGAGTTGCTGAAAGCCGCAAATCCCACCGTCTTCCCGCGAAGGAGCGTGTCAGGAAATTGGTTTTTTTGCGCACCCGTTCTTTTTTCGGTCGTTCCCGCAGCAAGCGGGAACCCAGAGATTTCAATCTCTTGCCCTGGGCCCCCGCTTTCGCGGGGGCGACGAATTAGGTTAGGCACACAATTGGATTACAGCCGCGAAGGCCGGGACAGCGGTAGAGGAATTTGCCGAATTTCTCATCTTGGTCCGACTACTTGCCGAGCCTCAATGCCTTACTTCGCTGTCAACGGTCCGTGCGCGAACGACAGGCCCCTGCCGTTTCGACTCGAATGGGCGCGGCTCGTTTTGTCGTCATCTTTTCCGAAGGTTAGCGGCGTTGAGTTCCTGCCCCGCGACGTGGGGGAGGTGGCGCGCGAAGCGAGCCGGAGGGGGCGCTCGCAAGGCCCCCTCCACCATGCTGCTGCCCATGGTCCCCCTCGCCCGCTGTGCGCTATCGTATTCACGCAATTTCCTACGTATCGTGAATGACTTGCAGAACCAACCTAATCGCTATTTAAAAACCCCTCCCCCTCGATGGGACCCTCGATGGGGGAGGTTGGGAGGGGGTGAACGCCGCCGCATCGAGCAAGCGGAAACGAAAAATCGGCAGTTGGTGTCGCGTCACCCCGACTTGAGAGCTCGGCAGCATCACTCCCACCCTGACCCGCCCCCATCATGGGGGCGGGAACAAGTTGGCGATCCGTGAATGCCATAGCCCCAGGGGGAGAGGGGAGGGTGACGGGTGGCTGAAGCGGCTCCCATGCACCGCCCTCGACCTCAGCCGCCGCCCGCCAGATTGGCCGTAACCGGTTTCTGCTCAGGGGATGGGATGTCGGCGGGCATCGGCAGCACGGTGATTCCGGTGCGGCTCAAGAGAGCACGATCGGCCACCGTTTGCGGGCGTTCCACGACGTAATCGATTCGGAAGGGTGCAGTCCCGATCGGCGTCAGGCGAATCACGACCTCGCGGACCAGCGGATACCGCGCGGCCATCATTGTCAGCCGCAGGCTGTCCGCCGGGAAATAGTTGAAGCGCAGCGGATCGACCGGCACCGCCATGCCGGCGGCGATATCGAGATCGGTCGGTTGCAGAATGAGCCGGGTAGCCCGGTAGTTCAGCAGGTGGTCGACAGCGTTCTCGTCGAGCCCCGGGATGGCGCGGAGCACCGCGGCGGGCGCGGTATTGGGGTTGAGCCCGGCGATCGCGCGCACCGATACCAACTCGGAAAACGGCTCGGGACCCTTCCACAAATTCGCATACTCGTCCCAGCCGAGCACGCGATGGGGCTCCCACGGCGTCAGCAGCGGATTGTCGCGCGGCGCCGGGCGGCCGGCGCGAATGTAGCTATCGACACTGGCACCGTTGAGATGGATCAAGGGCGACTTGTTGGTGTAGTCGAGCAGCCGGTCGAGCAGGACCCCGGTGTCGTTGTCGGAAACGCCATATTGGCGCAACACGCCGCTGAGGAAATACCCGTCCGGATAACTTAGATTGAGGAGCCCGTGGTCGTCCTGCAGACGCAGAATGATCGCGCCTGCGCGATAGGGCTGGTCGTCGAGCCCGATGTATGGGGTACCGGCGCCGCGCGCGAAGTCGAGCGTATTCGGGAACGCTTCGTCGACCAACCCACCGGGATTGCCGACTTCGATGCCGCGCGGGCTGTAATAGCCGGTCAGCATCAAAAACGCGACCCGGTCGACGGTGCCGATCATTTCGCCGTGCGCCGCGACGCGGTCCTTTAGCGCCGTCGCCCGGCCGAGACTGCGCTCGAGCCAACCGGCGATGATCACTGCGACCACGGCGAGCAGCGCCACGAACCAGATCGTCGCGACGAGAACAAAACCCTCCTCGCGCCGCGCGGTCATCGCCCTACGGCATTCGCACGATTTCCACAGCGTCACCAGCGCCTCACCCCATCCCTCTCCCCGCGTGCGAGGAGAGGGAGGGACCCGCGAAGCGGGAGGGTGAGGGGCAGAGGGCGCGGGGGCGTATTGAGGATCCATGAAGTTAGTTGCAAGTCATCGCCCCGGGGTGTCGAACCTGGGGATTTTCGGCAGCGGCGCGCGATCGGCCTGCGGTGCGGCCAGGATCGGCCAGAAATCCGTGCCCTTGACCGCGTTCAGGCGGATCAGCGCCGGCAGTTCGCTCGCTCGTTCCATGGGCGGCGGCCAGCGGTCGCCGCAGGACAAGTCGGCGCCGCAATAGCTCAGGCTCCCGAGATCGCCGGGCCAAGACGCCACGGTCAGCGGGTCGCCGTCAGCGTCGCGATAGCGCAGATAGGTGCGACCGGCGCCGGCTTCAAAGTCGAGCCGCCAGGTGATCCTTGTCGGCACCCCCGCCATGCCGTCGATCGGCGCTACCGAGAGACCGCTGAAGCTGCGCGGGCTGTCAGTGAACCGGTCGCCGCCCCCCTCGATGTCCGGCAGCAGGCCCTCGACCGAATTGCGAAACCAGCCGGCGACCAGAGTCGGCACGTCGCTGCCTTCGAGAAAGGCGGCGAGGCGGACGCGGATATCGAGCACGCGCTCGAAGGCGAACAGCAGGATGCCGCTGATCAGGGCGACGATGATCAACACGACGAGGATTTCGATAATCGTAAACCCGGCGGCACCGGGGCGGCCGGAAGGAATGGTTCCTCCCCCGCTTTGCGGGGGAGGTGACGCGCGCCGCGCGCCGGAGGGGGCGAGTGCTGCCGCCCGTTCGATCTCGAGCAGAACCCCCTCCAATCGCTCGTCGCGCAACACATCACTCGCGAGGATGCGGAACACCCGGATCCCTCGGGCCGCAAGCCATGCCTCTCGTCGCTGATCGTGGCGGCCCTGAGCGGCGGTATCATGTGCAAACCCGTCCACCTCAACCGCCATGCGAGCAGAGAGACAGAAAAAATCGAGGATGTAAGGTCCAATCGGGTGTTGCCGCCGAAAGCGTAAACCTGCCAGCCGTCCTTTCCGCAGCACTTCCCAGAGGACGACCTCCGGCAGGGTCATTCTGCGGCGCAACTCGCGGGCGCGGCTAAATGTTCTGCTTGGTGCACGCAAGGCCCCCTCCACCATGCTTCGCATGGTTCCCCTCCCCCGCAAGCGGAGGAGGAAGCCCGACCCGGCGCGGGCCATCCGCGGCGCCTTACCCCTATCCGGCTGCGCGGGGGAGGAACCAAATGCCACTTTGCCACCGTCAGTCCGCGATCTTGAGGCCGGTGACGCGCATTACCTCATCGACGCTGGTAACGCCGGCAGCCGCCTTGACCAGCCCGTCCTGGCGCAGCGAGCGGACGCCGGCGGAGCGCGCAATTTCGACAACCTCATGCACCGGCAAACGGTGCAGGATCGCCTCCTGCAACGGCTCGACGACCTCGACCATTTCGTAGATGCCAACGCGGCCGCGATAGCCGGTATCCTGGCATTCCGTGCAGCCGATGCTGCGCCGCCAGCGGGCTCGATCCAATGCCTCGGGGGCGATTGTCGGCTGCAACTCGGCGAGGATCTGGTCGGAGGGCGGCTCGGTGTCCGCGGCGCAGCGCGCGCACAACCGGCGTACCAGCCGTTGGGCGATTACCATGCGCAGCGAGGCCGCGATCAGGAACGGCTCGACACCCATGTCGACAAGACGGGTAAAGGCCGAAATCGCGTCATTGGTGTGCAGCGTGGAAAACACCAGATGCCCGGTCAGCGACGACTGAACCGCGATCTGTGCGGTTTCGGGGTCGCGGATCTCGCCAATCATGATGATGTCCGGGTCCTGCCGTAGGATCGAGCGCAGCGCGCGGGCGAAGCTGTAGCCGATCTCGGCATGAACCTGCACCTGGTTGATCCCGACAATGTCGTATTCGACGGGGTCCTCGGCAGTGATGATCTTCTTTTTGCCGTCGTTGATCGCCTCGAGCGCGGCGTAGAGCGTAGTCGACTTGCCGGAGCCGGTCGGACCGGTCACCAGCAGGATGCCATTGGGCTCGGTGATCGCGGCGGAAAACGATCCGCGGTGATCGGGCGCCATGCCGAGCGCTTCGAGATGGAGCTGCTGACGCTCCTTGGGCAACAGGCGCAGGACCAGGGATTCGCCCCAGGTCCCGGGCAGCGCGGACACCCGGATGTCGACCTGCTGGCCGTTGATGCGCTGCGTCGTGCGCCCGTCCTGCGGCAGCCGGCGCTCGGCGATGTCCATTCCCGCCAAAAGCTTGATGCGCGAGCCGACGGCATCATAGCGCTCGCGCGGCTGGTTCAGCCGCGTATGCAGAACGCCGTCGATGCGGTAACGGATTCGGAAGCGCCGTTCTTCGGGCTCGACATGGATATCGGAGGCGCGCTCGCCGAGCGCCTGCGACAGAGTATTGCTGACCAACTCGACGACCGGCGCTTCTTCCGCGAGGTGGCGCAGATGGCTGACCTCGTCCAGCACATTGTGGCGCTCCTGGCGTAGTGCCTGCTCGACGGTGTCGAGCATGCGGTCGAGCTCCTGGGTCGGCACGAGCCACCATTGGACAGGCTGCGCCCCAAAGGCGAGCTCGACCGCCTCGGCGAGGCTCGACGACAGTGGATCGCGGGCGACGCAGCAGACCGTGCCGTCGGCGGCGTTCACCCACACGATTGCCTCTTGGTCGAGCCACCATTCGGGCAAATGGCCTGAGCGCTGCATCGCGGCGAGGACCGGGGCGGGGTCCGGCGGCAGATCACCGCTGCCAAGGACGGGAAGGCCGAGCTGTTCGGATAACGCGAGCAGCAGATTGCTCTCCGACAAGGCACCGATTCGCACCAATACGGCGCCAATCCGCCCGCCAAAACGTTTCTGAAAGGCCAGTCCGCGTTCGAGATCACCGGCGCTGACAAAACCATGCGCCACTAAGATCTGCCCGATCGGTGCGGCTAACAGCGTTGAATCACGCTCGCCGGCGGAGTAGAGCACAAGATCGTCCATCACTCTATCCAATACTCGTATGGTCGCGGCGAAGCCAGCGGCGCGAGCCGATTGACCTTTTTTGCAAACGGTATATTGATCGGGATCTTGGATTCGGGCTCTTCCGGACTGGGAACGAGGAACTACCCCTGAGATCACACCACTTTCCCGGGCGAAAGCCGGGATCCATCGGACCGCCGCCCGTGCGGTTCAAAGTTGGGTCCGGGCTTGCACCGGGGCGGCGGCGGCAGGCTTGATCGATGGGTTCGGCAACCCCGGTGACGAAGCGATGAGGACGTACCATCCGCTGATTTTCCCCGGGCCGCCCTGCCCGCGTCCGGGGGGCGGGAGGCGATCGGCGCAGGCGAGCGCCGGCTTCACACTGCTCGAGCTGCTGATCGTTCTTGTCATTATCGGCCTCCTCGCCGGGCTCGTCGGCCCGCGTCTCTTGGAGCGGCTTGACAGCTCGAAGGTGACGACAACCCAAACGCAAATCCGCGAGCTGCGGACGGCACTCGACACGCTGCGGCTCGACATCGGGCGTTATCCAACCACCGAGGAGGGTTTGGCGTTGTTGGTGAGCGCGCCGACCGACCCGCAGCTGCGGGCGCAGTGGCGCGGTCCCTATCTCGAAGACGCGCTCCCCGACGATGCCTGGGGACACCCGTTCAACTACGCTTATTCGGGCACCGGCAACCCGCCCTTTTCGCTCTACAGCTATGGTCCGGAAGGCAAGCCCAGCGCCGATGGGACGGCCAACAAGGAGATCGGAATCCTGCCAAAGGAGTGAACGCCATTTTGGCTTTACACTGATCGAGGTGATGGTGGTGTTGGCACTCGTTGCGGTTTTGGTCGCAATCGCCGCTCCTCAATTCGTTCGGCTCTATGCCTGGGTTCGGACGGCTTTCGAGCGCGATGACCTTGAACGCCAGCTCTCTGAACTGCCGGAAAAGGTGCGTGGTTCAGGCCGGGCTGGGGTGCTTGCTGACCCGGCGGCGAAACCGGGTGCCCCCTCCCTCCCCTCCCCCGCAGGCGCGGGAGGGTCAGGGTGGGGGGGGCGCGCGCAAAGCGAAGACCCGCAGACGCTGTCGCTCGATCTCCCCCCGGGTTGGAAGCTGACGGTTCCACAGCCGATTCTTTATCATTTTTCCGGCGCCTGCGATGGCGGCGAGGTGATCCTGTCGCTGCCGCCCGTGTCGCTGCACTACGTCTTGACCCCGCCGCTGTGTCGGCCGCGCCTCGCCGATGGCCGCTGATCGATCAAGCGGGGCTGAAGGGTTTGTGAAATCGGAAATGGCCCTTGCGGACCAGCAAATCACTTGTCGCCTTCCCGGCGAAAGAGGCTGTAATCGAATCGCCCTAGGCGCCAAGTGTCGGGCTGCATTGCTGCCGTGCGTGCTTCGAGGCCGCCTGCGGCGGCACCTCAGCATGAGGAAAGCCT
>JAFAHP010000784.1 GCA_019237175.1 Alphaproteobacteria bacterium | reverse complement strand
TTCGAGAGACCGTGTCCGGCGTCGCTTAGCAGCGATCCTGGTCGCCGGCTACAGCCGGCCATCATCCGGTGATGAAGCCGACAGCTTCGCCGGATTGAGGGCGGTTCTGACCGAGATCATCGAACCGGTCGTTCAAGAATTCGGCGGTGATGTGGTCAACTCGACCGGAGAGCGGGCGCTCACCGAGTTTGGCAGCGTCGTTGAGGCCGCGCGCTGCGCTGTCGCGCTGCGCGATGCGGTAATGGCGCGCAACACTTCGCTTGCCCCTGAGCAGCGTGTCGCGCTGCGGATCGGCGTCAATCTCGGCGACATCATTGCCGAGGCGGGCGACATCTTTGGCGACGGGGTGAACATCGCGGCGCGGATCGAGGCTCTCGCCGATCCCGGAACCATTTGTGTGAGCGGGATCGTCCACGACCAGATTGTTGGAAAAGTCGATCTCGATTTCGCCGATCTCGGCCCGCAAGATTTGAAAAACATAAACCGGCCGATCCGCGTCTTCCGCATGGGCGGAGATGCGACGGAGACCCTCGCCGGCGAGAAAGCGGGGCCGGACGGCCCGCCCAAATTCGACGAGCGGCGTGCGATCGCGGTGCTGCCGTTCGACAATTTCAGCCACGACCCGGAGCAGGAGTTCTTTGCCGACGGCATCACCGAAGACATCATTTCGCTGCTTGCCGGGTGGCGTGCCTTCCCGGTGATCGCGCGCAACTCGACCTTCACCTACAAAGGGCAGCATGTCGACGTCAAGAAAGTCGGCGAGGAACTCGGCGTGCGCTACGTGCTTGAAGGCAGTGTGCGCAAGTCCGGTCACCGGGTGCGCGTCACCGCGCAGTTGATCCAGGCGGACACCGGCCATCACATCATGGCCGAGCGCTATGACCGCGACCTGACCGACCTGTTCGATCTTCAGGACGAGATCGTCGCCACAATTGCCGGCGCGATCGAGCCCGAGTTGCTGAAATTCGAACGCGACCGCATCGCCGAGCACCCACAGCATAACGAAGACGCCTACGATTTTTACCAGCGCGGCTTGTGGCATCATTATCGCCAGAACAAAGCCGACAATATCGAGGCGCAGGCCCATTTCCGGCGGGCGCTGGCGATCGATGCCCAATACCCGCAGGCGACCGCGGCCCTGTCGATCGCGGTGTGCAACGCCGCTTACCTGGGGTGGAGCGAGAATCCCGAGCGAAATTACGCCGAAGCCGACGAGTTGGCGCAGCGCGCAACCTCGCTCGACCCGCGTTTTCCGAATGCGCATTTCGCGCTCGGGCTCGTCTGCATGTGGACCAAGCGATCCGATCGCGCGCTGGCCGCGTTCAACGAGGCGATCAATCTCAACCCGAGCTTTGCCGCCGCCTATGTTCTGCTCGGGCAGATGCACCTTTACCGCGGCGATCCCGAAGAGGCGCTGTCGCTTGCGGAAAAGGGGATACGCCTCAGCCCAACCGATCCGCGGATGTTCATCTGGCTGACGGCGCTGGCCGGGGCGCAGTATCAAATGAGACATTATGAAGCGGCGATCGAGCCGGGACGGCGCTCCTGGACGCTCAACCGCAACTGGCCCGGCGGGTTGCGTTACGTCGTCGCCGGCCTTGCCGAACTCGGGAGAATGGATGAGGCGGCGGCGGCACTTGCCGAGTTGCGCAAGCTGAATGCGAACCTGGCTTTTGTGGAGGGCAACCTGAAGCGTCTGTTTAGCGACGATGCGGCGGTCGATCACATCCTCGACGGCCTGCGCAAGGCCGGCTTCGCCTAGCAATCGCTGTATTTTTCAACCGTCAAATTCGGGATAGTCTGGACGTAACTTTCTATGACAGCATCCGTGTCGGACTTTTTTACAATAAATAAGTGGAATTTCGGTCGGCAACTCGGGAAATATTGAAAGGTCCGTCGGCAGAATTTACACTCGCTCCGTTGAAAGAGCGATGTTCAGCGATGAAGTCTTTGAGTTGTAACGTCTGGCACGACTCTTGCTCCGGTGGCGGCGAACGTGGAGTATACGGAATGGGTAAGTCGACCAGACTCATGTCAGCGCTCGGTTTCGCTCTCGCCGGGGTCACCGCCGCGACAACGGCCGCGCTCGCCACGCCGATCACCTATACCG
>JAFAHP010000771.1 GCA_019237175.1 Alphaproteobacteria bacterium | reverse complement strand
CCCGCTCTTTGCGTCCAAAGTCGATTTGCCGTCGAGCGACGGCGACACGCTCGGCCGATGGCGCAACCGCCGCGGCGACCATCGCGCGGCCAACCGCGCCCCCAAGCCGAGGAAGGTCGGCCTCCGTTAAGGGCGACAGGCGGTGCTCCAGCGCAATCATGTAATCGCCGAGCAAATGGCCAAGTGGTGTGTCCAAAGTCGACCGCAAGCGGCATCCAGCAACGGCGCGATATCTCGGAATGCGTCGCGCGCCAAGACCAACTGAACCCGGTCGACATGCGTCCGCTCATGCAGGAACTCCTGTCCCAGCGACCAGAGGTACGGCATCTTGGCCGGCACTTCCAGTGCCGTTCCTGCTGTCACGGCAGAGTGCGCGCCTCGCGCACAATAGCTGATGATCCAATGGTCAACCGGATCGTGCCTGAGGTGCCCTTTGGTCCGCACGACATCGACGGGCGGCGCGGAGGTTCGGCTCATCGCCAAGTCGCCGAGTTTCCAGAGATGGACCTCGGCCGGGAACTCGTCGCAATGCCCGCTTTTGGGGATCACGTCGAAGACCGGCCGATACCACTCCCCCAGGCGTCGAACTGATCTCGCGGGCGGAGCGGCGGTGTCCTAAAAGTATCCGGTGTCATCGTCCTCCCAAAGGCTTGTGCCGAAGCCGCCGATAGCGCCCGGGCGTGCAGCGACGCTCGGCACCAAGTTTTGCCCATCGACACCGATAAAATAAGCCGCTTGTCAAGTCGATTCTGCGTGATCATGCATTATCGGACGCCGGGCAATATCGATTGGGACACCAAGAACAGTCCTGGGACTCCCGGCCCAAGACAGATGTACGCGAGCCAGTTAGACTGCATGGAATAGCGATCGGGCTGGACCCAACTCGATCGTGCTGGCATCGTGCCGTCGACCGCGAGGCGCCCTTCTATATTGATCCCAGAAAGACGACGCCGGTGGCAACCACGAAAGTCGAGACCTCCAATCGCGATAGTATTCTTGTTGATTTCGCGCTGCAGGGCGGCGGCGCGCACGGCGCTTTTACCTGGGGCGCTCTCGATCGCCTGCTTGAGGAGCCGTGGCTGCACATCGACGGCATCTCGGGCACGTCCGCCGGAGCGATGAATGCCGCCGTCCTTGTCGATGGTCATGCCAAGGGCGGTGCAGATGCGGCGCGTTCTGCGCTCGAGGGCTTTTGGCGCAGCGTCTCCCGGGCGGCTTTGCTGAGCCCGCTGCGCCGAGGGTTTCTCGACATTCTCCTCGACCGTTGGAGCTTGGACCATTCGCCGGTCTTCGTCGCGATGGACATGATGGCGCGGGTATTCTCGCCCTATGACTTGAACCCCGGTGGGTTCAATCCTCTGCGGCAAATCCTCGCGGAATGCATAGACTTCGAGCGGCTGGGGCAAGCGCCGATCAAGCTGTTCGTTACCGCCACAAACGTTCGTACCGGCCAGGGGCGGGTGTTTCGCAACCGGGGGATTACACCCGATGTTCTTCTCGCCTCAGCCTGTCTGCCGAGCTTGTTCCAGGCCGTCGAAATTGACGGCGAGAATTATTGGGACGGCGGCTATTCCGGCAACCCAACGATCACGCCCTTGGTGCGGGAATGTAACTCGCATGACACAATTCTCGTGCAAATCAATCCGGTCGAACGGCCGGGCATTCCGAAGACCGCCCGGGAGATTCTCAATCGCCTCAACGAAGTCTCCTTCAACGCCGTTTTGCTGAAGGAGTTGCGCATGATAGCACTGCTGCGGCAAATCGCCGATCCGGGTGACACTGAAGGTGCATTATGGGCGGGTATGCGAATTCACCGCGTCGCGAGCGATCTGATGGTCGACCTCGGCTACTCCTCGAAGCTCAACGCTGAGTGGGATTTTCTGTGCATGCTTCGCGACGCTGGGCGAAGCGCTGCCGAATCGTTCCTGGCGGCCCACAGAGAGGATCTGGGCCGACGTTCCTCCTATGATCTCGACGTTCTGCTAAGCAGCGTGTAACGCGTTGGGATTGTTCGGCATCTTTCTCGGTCTCGCGCTGCTCATCTGGCTGGCCTATCGGGGCTGGAGCATCCTGCTGCTGGCGCCCGGCGCGGCACTCATCGCTGCCGCCTTCGCTGGGGGGCCGGTGCTCGCCTACTGGACGCAAACCTTCATGGACAGCGCGTCGCGCTTCGTCGCGCAATTTTTCCCTCTGTTCCTGCTCGGGGCCCTCTTCGGGAAACTGATGGAGGACAGCGGGGCGGTCGCCGCAATCGCCGAATTTATGACCACAATGCTGGGACCGAACCGCGCCATTCTCACCGTCGTACTTGCCGGTGCTCTTGTCACCTACGGCGGGGTTAGCCTGTTCGTCGCCTTCTTCGTACTGGTGCCGATGGCGCAGGCGCTGTTCCGCACTGCAGGAATCCCCAATCGACTGACCCCCGCGGCGATCGCTTTGGGCACGCAGACGTTCACGATGTCGGCGCTGCCGGGGACGCCGGCGATCCAGAATGCGATCCCGATGCCGTACTTCGGCACCACGCCCTTGGCGGCGCCGGGGCTCGGCGTTATCGCCGCCGCTATTATGCTGGCCTTTGGCCTGTGGTGGCTGAGCCGTGCCGAAGCGGCGGCCCGCCGCAAGGGCGAAGGCTTTGGCTTGGCCTCTACGGATCTCGTCGATCAAGCTGCCGAAGACGA
>JAFAHP010000334.1 GCA_019237175.1 Alphaproteobacteria bacterium | reverse complement strand
CGATGTCGAGATTGCGCGCCTGCACCTGGGTTCCCATCGCACCGTCGCACAGCACGACGCGATCGGCGAGAAAATCGAGAAAATGAGTCATCTACCCTGCGCTTCGAGGCGAGGCCCCTCACCCCTTCCCTCTCCGCCCCTGTGGGGGGAAAGGGAAGGGCGCATCGCGGAGCGATAGGAGGGTGAGAGCCTGCCCCGGACTAGATCCGGGGTGGGCGTCTGCGAACGCTTTGGAATCCCCCACCTCACCCCAACCCTCTCCGCCCCCAAGGGCGGAGAGGGCAAGGGCGAAGGAGGGGCGGCAAGCGGAGAGTCGGGGCAAGAGATCGCGCCTCAGCCCGCCGCCGGCTTCTTCGCGCGAACTCCCAGCAGATGGCAGATTGCAACGATCAGATCGGCGCGATTCAACGTATAAAAATGAAACTCGTGAACGCCTTCGGCGTGAAGCCGCCGGCATTGCTCGGCGGCAATCGAGGCAGCGACAAGCCGACGGGTTTCGGGATCATCGTCGAGCCCGGAAAATTGCGTTTCCATCCACGCCGGGATTGAGGCGCCGCAGTTCGCGCTAAACTTCTTCACCTGCGCGTAATTTGTTACGGGCAGGATGCCGGGGACGATCGGCACGGTGATCCCGCGAGCGGCGGCGCGGTCGCGAAAACGCAGATAGAGCTCGACGTCAAAAAAATACTGCGTAATCGCGCGGTTGGCGCCCGCGTCGAGCTTGCGCTCCAGATTGTCGAGGTCATTCTCGGCGCTCACGGATTCCGGATGGGCCTCAGGATAGGCGGCAACGCTGACTTCAAAATCGGCCAAACGCTTGAGCCCGGCGACGAGATCGGCGGCATACGCGTAACCGCCCGGGTGCGGCGCGTATGCCTCTCCCGCCGGCGGATCGCCGCGCAAGGCCACGATATGGCGGATCCCGGCCGCCCAGTAATCTTCGGCCACCGCGTCGATTTCGGCCCGCGTGGCCGCGACGCAGGTCAGATGCGCAGCGGGTTCCAGAACCGTTTGCTGGCGGATGCGGCGGACGGTCGCGTGCGTACGCTCGCGGGTCGACCCGCCGGCACCGTAGGTAACCGATACAAAACGCGGTGCCAAGGGTTCAAGACGTTTGATAACCTCCCACAGCCTCACCTCCATTTCGGGTGTCTTTGGCGGGAAGAATTCGAACGAAACCCGCGGCGGACCCACATCGAAGTCGGCGACTGGATCGGCGGCCAGCCGGCCGCGCGAGCCCCCGCCCTCCCCTCCCCCGCGATCGGCGGAGCCCCCGGACAACCGCCCGCCAGGGCGGGCGTTCCGGGGGTGGAGAGGCGGCGAGACAAGCGTTTCGCTCATCAGCGCATTTCTCCTTCGAGCACCGGGCGAAATGCATCTTCCCGCAAAGCCGCCAGTGGCCGGATCTCAGGCAGAGACCCGCGTATAGCGGTCCAGATGACGACGGTCAGCGGATCGCCCGGCAGCCGGCGCGGCGGCGCCGGTTCGAGTCCGACAGAGCGGCACCACGCGGCGATTTCGCCATCGGCGAAACCCAACCGCCGGTGCGCGTGCTCCGCGCGCAGAAACTCGAGATCGTGCGGAGCGAAGTCGACGAGCACCAGAATTCCCGGCGGCCGCAGCACCCTTGCCGCTTCAGCAATCACCGCCGCCGGCCTATCGGCGTAGTGGAGAACCTGATGGATCACAACCGCGTCGAACGAGGCATCGTTCAACTCCAGCTGATACATGTCGCCGAGCCGCACCCGGGCATTCTCGAGCCCGGCGCGCTCGAGGTTCACCCTGGCGATCGCCAGCATTTCACGCGATTGGTCGATGCCGAGGGCTTGCCCAACCCGCGCGGCGAGAATCTCGAGCATACGCCCCGTTCCGGTACCGATGTCGAGCAGGTCATGCGGATCGGCGCGTCCGATGATGTCGACAAGCGCCAGTTCGACCTCGCATTCATCGACGTAAAGCGAGCGGATGCGGTGCCATTGAGCGGCATTTGCCCGAAAATAATCAGCGGCAAGTTCGGCGCGCTGGCGCTTGATCGCCGCGAGCCGCTGCAGATCGAGTGCCAGCGCCGGGTCGGCCTCGTCGCAGTCCGCCACCAACTGGCGGACGAACCGAGCCATCGGTCCCGCTTGAGCGAGCCGATAAAAGGCCCAGCTGCCCTCGCGAAAGCGGTCGAGCACCCCGGCATCGCACAGCAACTTCAGATGCCGCGATACTCGCGGCTGACTTTGACCGAGAATCTGCGTCAATTCGCTGACGGTCAGCTCGCCGCCGCGGGCAGACAGTGCCACAAGCCGCAATCTCGTCGGTTCGGCGACCGCGCGCAACGCGGTCAGCAAGTGCTCCATCGATGCCTACGCTGTTGTCGTTGTAAAGATATACAGATATCTTTATGTCCGCAAGCGATTTTGCAGAACATGCCGGCGCAATTCCAAAGGGTTACAAAGCAGCGCTTGCCGATTGAGCGGATTTCCAGCATTTATTTCGCGTTCTGAGCAGAAGGGCGCCTGATGCGACACCGATCAGCAAAGCTCGTGCCCCGTCGTCTGGTTTTCGCGCAGTCCCTGGTCATCCTCGCATTGATCGCTTCGGGATGCGCGACGCAATCCAATAACCCGCAAGCGGGAGCCGCCGCCGAGGAGGACTTTCACGACCCATGGGAAAACGTCAATCGCAAGATTTTCGACTTTAACCAGGTTGTCGATAGGAATGTCATAGCGCCGGCGGCAAAGGGATATCGAGCCGCACTGCCCGAGCCGGTGCGCGACATGGTCCACGATTTCTTGAACAATCTGAACGAGCCGCTGAACTTTGCCAACGCCACCCTGCAGGGGAGGCTCGGATACGCAAAGGATGCCTTCGTCCGGTTTTTGCTGAACTCGACAATCGGGATGGCCGGTTTTGTCGATGTCGCGGGGCGGTGGGGCATTCCCTATCGAGACAATGATTTGGGGATAACCTTTGGGGTTTGGGGCATCCCCGAAGGACCGTACCTGGTGGCGCCGATTCTGGGTCCGTCCGACCCGCGCGATCTCGCCGGGATCGGCATCCAAGCTTTTGGCGACCCGTGGAACCGGATAACGTCCGGGGAGCCGTGGACGCTTTACTGGATCCCTTATTTGCGGGGTGCGTTGATCGCCCTCGATCAGCGGTCTCGCTATCTCGATACCCTCGCCGATATCGAACGCACCTCACTCGATTATTACGCGACGATCCGGTCCCTGTACCGCCAGCGCCGGGCGGCGTTGGTACGGGGTGAGCACGGCAATCTGCCGCCGAACCCGGCTTTTACCCAAAACGCACCGGGAGAACCGGCCGCGTCGCCAGGCTCGCGGAGCCAGGCCAGTCTCGCCTCTGCGCGTCAGAACGGCGTCGAGGTGTCGCGCCAATGAGGCGACGGTCGGTTTTGATCGCGGCGTGGATCCTGGTTGCCGCCCTGGTGTTGCCGGCGCGGCCCGCTGCCGCCACGGACCCGGCGGCTGTCATCTCTAGCCTCGGCAACGAAGCGCTCAAAGTACTCGGCAAAGATATCGACCCGAACCAGCGCGTCGCCCGCTTTCGTCAATTGTTCCAAGGAGATTTTGACGTTCCGGGTATCGCCCGCTTTGTTCTTGGCCACTATTGGCGCTCCGCCACCCCGGCGCAACAGCAAGAATTCATAAAGCTTTTCACCAATTACATCGCCCTCGTTTATGCCAACCGGCTCGCCGAATACAGCGGCGCGACATTGCGCGTTCTGGGCACGCGGCCGGCGCCGGACGGCGAGCTCGTATCGAGCGAGATTGTCCGCACCAACGGACAACCCCCGGCCCGGGTGGATTGGCTCATGACACCGCAAGACGGCACCTACAAGATCAGCGATGTGATCGTCGAAGGCATCAGCATGGGTGTCACCCAGCGCTCCGAATTTGCCGCTGTCATTCAGCGCCACGGCGGCCAGCTGCAAAGCCTGATTACTGCGCTGCGGCAAAAGACGGAAAGCGCCGGCTTCCATTGAGATGTGTCGTCGTCCGCGCCAGGACGCGCTTGCTTGTGTCGTCAAATAGGATCGGCCCTTGCCTCAAAAACCTAAAACTCGCTTTGGCCGGGTTTGGCCCGGCCATCTACGAGACGCCGCTTAGGCCCTTCCGGTTTCTCGTGGATGCCCCGACCACCCCCGGGTTAAGAACCGACGGGCCATCGCTGGCGTAGCCCGGGGGCGGGCAAGACGAAATTTTGTGAGGTGCACAAGCTCACCTGATCGGGCTACAGCGACGCTCTCCATCTCCTGTCGCTCGGACGTAGTCACCGGCCGCGGCGAACCTCGATGCCCAGCCGGTTGTTATCCCCCTCAGTCGGTTACGATTTCTGAGGGTGTGCGATGAGACGATCTTTAATAATGGCGAGCGCGCTGATCCTGCTGACGGGCATATTCGCCCCCGCCTTTTCGGCTGTGATCGATACCGGAGCTGCGGAGTTCATCCGCAGCCTTGGCAACCAAGGCCTGCGGGTCATCCGCAGCGACATGGCGCCGGCCCAGAAGATGGCCACTTTTCACCAGTTGCTCGACCAAGACTTCGATATGCCGGCGATTTCCCGCTTTGTCCTCGGCCCCTATTGGCGTGCGGCCAGTCCAGGAGACCGACAGGAATTCATGCGGCTTCTCGCGGATGATCTCGTCCGCTTTTACAATCGCCGCTTTACCCAATACCGGGCGAGTCAGTGCAGGTTACCGGCAGCCGGCCGACCCCCGCCGGAATAATCGTTAAAAGCCAGATCATTCGGCCCGATGCGCCGCCGATCCAGGTCGATTGGCAGCTCGGCGTCGAAAGCGGTCTCTACAAAGTCAGCGACGTCATCGTCGACGGCGTCAGCATGGCGGTGTCGGAGCGTGCGACCTTCGCTCAGCAGATCGCGGCGAACGGCGGCCAGGTGACAGGTCTCCTGGCGCACATGCGCGAAGCGACCTTCGCTGACGCTCCGCCGGGCGTGCCATATCCGGCGGCGGGCTCGCCGTACCCGGCGGCGGGCGTCCCCTACCAGCCCGCGGCACCGGCACCGCCGATCCGCTAGTGCTAGTGCGTCTTCCGACCGAGCTGACCCCCCTCACCCAGCTCCGGGTAAGGCTCGGCGGCACCTCGCCTACCTTCTCATCCCTCTCCCCCCAATGTGGGGGGAGAGGGGAGGGTGAGGGGGGTTTTGCTAATGCACTCGATCAGAACCGCTCCGACCTCTTTCAGTTCCGGACCAACGGCTTGTAGCGGATGCGGTGCGGCTGATCGGCCGCGGCGCCGAGACGGCGGCGCCGGTCGGCCTCGTAATCGGCGTAATTGCCTTCGAACCAGACGACCTGGCTGTCGCCTTCAAAAGCGAGAATGTGGGTCGCGACGCGATCGAGAAACCACCGGTCGTGGGTGACGACGACAGCGCACCCGGCAAAGTCGTCCAGCGCCTCTTCGAGCGCCCGCAACGTGTCGATGTCGAGATCGTTGGTCGGCTCGTCCAGCAACAAGACGTTTGCACCTTGCTTCAGCATCTTGGCGAGGTGGACGCGATTGCGCTCGCCGCCCGATAGCTGGCCGACCCGCTTCTGCTGGTCGGCGCCGCGGAAATTGAACAGCGCGCAATACGCTCGGCTGGCGATCTTGCGCCGGCCGAGGTCGATTTCGTCCGCTTCGTCCGAAATCTCCTGCCACACCGTGTGGTCGGGCGAAAGCGTGTCGCGCGATTGGTCGACATAGCCGAGCCGGACGGTTTCGCCGATGCGGATCGCGCCGCCGTCGGGCGCGTCCTGCCCGGTGATCATGCGCAACAATGTCGTCTTCCCGGCGCCGTTGGGACCGATGACACCGACGATCCCGCCCGGCGGCAGGCGGAAATCGAACGATTCGATGAGCAGCCGCTCGCCAAAGACTTTACGCACGCC
>JAFAHP010000626.1 GCA_019237175.1 Alphaproteobacteria bacterium | reverse complement strand
CGTGCCAAGCGCAAGAGCCAGTCGCGGCCTGATGCAGGCATTGTCGAGTTGGAGCACCAGGGCATCAACCAACATGGCGAGACCGTGGCGATCTGCCGGCGCGCCGGGCTGATGATGTGCCGTGCAGCCTCAGTATCTCAAGAGGGTTGAATGCGATCGTTTTTGTTCGTTCCGGCCGACAGCGAGCGCAAGCTCGCCCGCGCCCCGCAATCCGACGCCGACGCCGTGATCCTCGATCTTGAGGACTCGGTGGCGCCGGCAAACCGCGCGACGGCCCGGGTTCGCGCCCGCGAATTTCTCGCCTCGACCCGTTCCACGCCGTTTCAGCGTTGGGTGCGGATCAACCCGCTGGTGTCAGGTGCCGCACTCGATGATCTTGGCGCGGTCGTGGCAGGCCGCCCCGACGGCATCCTGCTGCCGAAATGCGTTCCTGACGATGTGCGCACGCTCGATCATTATCTTTCGGCATTCGAGACCGCCGCCGCCCTTCCGTTGGGTGCCATTCGGATCACTGCGATCGCGACCGAGACACCGGCGGCGGTGTTTGCGATCGGCTCCTATGCCGGGGTCTCGCCGCGGCTCGCCGGCATCACCTGGGGGGCGGAGGATTTGGCGGCGTGCATCGGCGGCAGCAATCGCCGCGCCGACGGGCGCTATGACGATGTTTATCGCCTTGCCCGTTCGCTGTGTCTCCTCGCCGCGTCGGCGGCCGGGGTCGCCGCCATCGATACAATCTATACCGATTTCCGTGATGAGGCGGGGCTTGCAGAGGAGTGCGCCGCCGCCAAGCGCTCGGGGTTCACCGGCAAGATGGCGATCCATCCGGCTCAGATCGCGGCGATCAACCGCGCTTTTAAGGCCACCGAGGAGGAACTCGCCTGGGCCCAGCGCGTGGTGGCGCTGTTCGCCGAGCATCCGGATGCCGGCACGGTGGCACTCGACGGCAAGATGGTTGATCGGCCACATCTGATCCTCGCGCGTCGGCTGCTCGGTGTAGCCGCTTCCTGAGCTTCAGCGCGCCGCCTTCTCGAGGAACCGCTCGGCAAGCCGCGCCAGAAAGCTCGCGCCGATCGGGATCGCGGCGTCATTGAAGTCGTAGCGGGCATTGTGCAGAAAGCAATCGCCCTCGCCGGGGCCGTTGCCCAGCCATAACATCGCGCCCGGCCGCTTGTTCAACATGAACGAAAAATCCTCCCCGCCCATCGACGGTGCCACATTGCGCAGCACATTGTGCGGGCCGCAGATTTCGGCGGCGACAGCCGCGGCGAATTCGGTCTCGGCGGCGTGATTGATCGTCGGCGGATAGGAGCGGCGATAGCTGACCTCCGCTTCGGCGCCATGAGCCAACGCCGCACCCCGGGCGATATCGCCGATACGGCGTTCGATCGCGTCTTGCACCTGCGGGCGAAAGCTGCGCGCCGTGCCGCCAATATGGAGCCCGTCCGGAATTGCGTTGTAGGCCGACCCGCCGCGCATGAAGCCGACGCTGACAACTGCCGAGTCCAGTGGGTCAACGGTGCGGCTGACGATGGTTTGCAACGCCAAAACGATCTCGGCGCCAACGACAAACGGGTCGAGGCCGAGATGCGGGTGTGCGGCGTGAGTGCCATGCCCCTTGATCCGGATATCCCATCGATCCGAGGCAGCGAGCAGCGAGCCCGATTTGGCTGCGATCTGACCGATCGGGATCCCCGGCTTGTTATGCAGCGCAAAGACCGCATCGCACGGGAATTTGTCGAACAGCCCCTCTTCGACCATGACCCGGCCGCCACCCCCGCCCTCTTCGGCCGGCTGGAAGATCAAATGGACGGTTCCGTGGAAATCTCTGGTTTTGGCGAGGTATTTGGCAGCGCCAAGCAGCATCGTCGTGTGGCCGTCATGACCGCATGCGTGCATTTTGCCGTCTTCTTTCGAGCGATGCGCGAAATCGTTGATCTCCTGTATCGGCAATGCATCCATGTCGGCGCGCAAGCCGATCGCCGCCGGCGAATTACCGCACCGAATCGTGCCGATCACACCGGTCCCAGCAAGCCCGCGATGCACCTCGACCCCAAATTCGGCGAGTTTGGCGGCGACGAGATCGGCGGTGCGGTGCTCGGCGAACGCGAGTTCGGGGTGGGCGTGAATGTCGCGGCGGATTGCCGTCAGTTCATCGTGATCGTCCCGCAACTCAGCTATGATCGTCATCGATCGCTCCCGCCACCTCGGAAAAGCGCCGATTTTGACGAGTCGCTGACAGCCAAGCAAGGACAAGCGGCGGCCAACAGGCGATTTGAGCCGCTTGCAAAAAGCTAGAGCTATGGCCGCGTTTGGTTTATCAAGCGATTCGAGGAGTGCGATTTACGATCATCGCGCGATTGGGAAATATGCGCAAAAGAGCGGCAATTCTGACGGTCCTGGCGCTCGCACTTGCCGGCTGCGTGCCGGAGCAACCGCGGCCGATCAACTCGCTCGCCTTTGAGCGGCGTCCGCCATTGCCGGGTCAGCCCGGTTATCTCGAAACGATATATCAGATCTACCAGGGCGTTAATTATGTTTCACCGACCGCCGGTTTTCTGGTCTCCAACATCGGCGATCTATGCTTTCAAGGGGCGCTTGTTCCCGGATTTCCGGCCGAACTCATCGCGAATAATTTCTGGTGCATCAGTCCCTTCAATGTCGACCGAGTCGAAGCCATCGAAAACAACGTCACCTATATCGACCAGGTTCGTCTGTGGTGCCGGCTCGGCGCCGCGCAATGTGCTTACAAGGTCGGTTATCCGAATATCATGGATCACCTGTGGGCGGCCAACAGCATCACCGCGGAGACCGTGCCGTTTCTGCGCCAGCGCGATGCGATCGAATATCTGATCTATCTGATGGGCGGCAATGTCTCTCGCGACGTGGCCGCGCGATAAGGCCGTCGCCGAACGCTGCGCTTGACAACCGCCGTCGGGCGCTCGGGTTCGCCGGTCACCTGGCAACGGCGGGAACCGATCATTATCGAAATGCGTGCTTATGTTACCGCCGGGCGCCGTCGCCGCTTTCGAAGCGCGCTTTGCCTCGGCGTTGCCGGCGAGGGCGAGGCACACCGCCAAACCTGCCGTAAATTGACGTCCCCGTCTTCCAGAACTCCAGCGTCAGCGGAATAAGCCGCGACTTGGAGGTTTTCTGGGCAAGCAGCTCATTTAACAACTCTGCTGCGGCGGTCAATTATCCGCAGCAATCAGTCCCCAGCGCCCCGTGGACTGCCGACATCAACAACAAGCGGTGGCAGCCGCGCTGATTTCGCAGCCATAAACAGCGTGATCATGCCCCATCCCCTGCAGCCGGTGATCGACCGCGTCTTACCGTTCGCCGACGGCAAGGAGGCCTGCGGACATTTCGAAAGCCGCGTCCATTTAGGGAATGTCGTAATCGCGCACGGCTGATCATGCGCACCTGCGGATAACCTGCCAAAACCTTGCTAAGCTCGGTTTATCTGATGGCGGAGAGTGGCAGGTCAGCTGGTCACAGCTTGCCGCTGGGCGTTTGCACTTGCCATATGGGGTGGACGGCGGCAGTAGGGGATTGCGCGCCCTGCGGAGATAGATTTGCGGATTTGGGATCTGCGACGCGGTGACGATGACGACGATCGCACGTACCCGCACGGTCGGGGCCTACGCGGCTTTGTCTTTTCGGCCGCGCTGGAATTCAATTATCTAAAGGCTCCGATCGGCGCGGACAGCATCGACAAGTATCGGGGCAACTTTCACATCATCAAATGTCGGCAACCGCCGGCAGACTCCACCTGATCGCAACCGAACGCATCCGCGTCTCGTAGAACGCTCGCCCTTGACCTAATTTGGGTGATCGCCAGGGAGGATGAAATGTTGACAAACGGAAGTTTCAGCTTCGGCAACTTTTTGCTCGACGTTTTTTCAATATTTGTCTTTGTATTATGGTTTTGGTTATTGATCACGGTAATCGGTGACCTGTTCCGTCGCCATGACATTTCGGGCTTTGGCAAAGCGATCTGGGTGATCGCGTTAATCCTCGTTCCCTATCTGGCGGTGTTCATCTATCTGATTTTGCAAAGTCGGGGTATGGCCGAGCGCAACGCCCAGCGGGCGCAGCAAGCGCGCGACGAATTGCGCCAGGTCGTCGGTTTCAGTGCCGCCGACGAGATCGAGAAGCTCGAACGGCTGAAGAGTGCAGGCACCATTTCGAACGAGGAGTATTCGCGACTGCGCGCCCGTGTCGTGCGGTAGCCGACGCGCCGAGATCGAAGACGGTATCCGAGCCGCACTTGAAGGAACTCGCCTGATGCGGGGGTGATCCTGGTAGGTAATGAAAGATGCTGGATCGAAGAAAGATGTTGGCGACGGTTATCGTCGCGATGAGCTGTTCAATCAGTCGCGTCTCGGCCCAGCCGCCACCCGTCCGGCCGCCGATGCCCCCACCGCGTCGCGAGGTCCGTCCGCTGCCGCCGCCCGGACCCCGCCGCTGGCATTGGACGAGCGGTCGCTGGCGATGGAATGGCCGCCGCTGGGTTTGGGTTTCCGGGAGATGGCGGTGACGTTCGCAATGCCGCCAACGCCACCCGCCGAGGATCGGCGACGGCGCGTGCTGAGGCCGGCGCCGCCTGCGTCGTTTATCGGGACGGGACCGGCGGCGCGCGGCGTCGTCCGGCCGCGTATCCTTGCTGAAACGCTATGTCCTGGGAGCGCCGGGATTGGTCGACGAGCAATCCGCCGAGCAGGCCGGCACCCGCACCGATGCCGGCGCCGAGCCCGGCATTCCCGCCTATAGCGCCAAAAATCGCACCCGCTCCTGCGCCGGCGGCGGTGCCCGTCAGCGCACGCTGCTGGGTCGGGGTCATGTCGGCGCAAGCAACGACGGGCAGCGCCAGAAGGGCAACAATAAAAAGTTTCCTCATGCGATCGCCTCGTCCGATCAGCGCGACGGCGGACACGGGTAGCGTTCGCGCAGAAAGCCGAACAACCCATCTGTGGGCGACTGCGTCGTGCGATCCGGCACGGCCCGCGCCCAAGTGACGAAATCGCTCATCGTCTCCGCGCGTGTCGGCGGTGGGTTCGGCAGACAAAACAGTTTCGGTCCACGAAAGGTGGCCATGTTCAGCATCTCGACCGTGACCGCCCCCTGGAAGTACCCTTCGCAGAAATTGAGAGCCGCAGTCCCCATCCCGTTATCGGCCGCAGCGCTGCAAAGCGCGGCCAGATCGGCGGCCGATTTAAGGTCGAAATTTGCTTCCGTCACCGCGCCCCCCGTGCTCGGGATCAGCAACGCCAGCCCTGCCGCTGCGGCCCAATTCTTGACTCTCATGTTCCCCCTCTCGCAAAACGCCGGGCAGCGATCCGGAAATCGCTTGCCGCAAGTTAGAATGAACCTGCGAGAGACCCGAGCACGATAACCACGACAAGAGCGATGGTCGGACCGACAATAGCCGTCATAACGATGTCGAAATAGCTCTCGCGGTGGGTCGCCCCGCAGACGGCGAGCATGGTGACGACAGCGCCGTTCTGCGGCAGGCTGTCGAGCGTTCCGGCGCTCATCACGGCGATACGGTGCAACAGCGCGGGATCGATGCCGTGCGCCGCCGCGAGGCGCAGGTAGGTTGACCCCAGCGCTTCGAGCGCGATCGTCAGCCCGCCCGAGGCCGAGCCGGTCAGGGCCGACAGCAGGTTGGTCGCGACCGCGAGCGAGACGAGCGGTCCGCCGCCGATCGACAGCACCCAGTTGCGGACGATCTCGAACGCCGGTACCGCCGCGACCACAGCACCAAAGCCGACCAGGCTGGCGACGCTCAAAATCGGCAGAACCGACGCGTTGGCGCCGGCATCCAACGTCTGTCGCAGGCCGTAGAAACGCCGCCAATTGACGGCTACGACCGCAGCGATCGCCGCCAGCAGCGCCGTCACCACCGACCACACCCCGCCAACCGCAGCGAGCGAGGTCGCGCCAAACCGTTCCTCGGCAAGGAACGACACGTCGAGGCCTGGGAGAACAACCACCGTCATCAGCACGTTGACGCCGATCACCACGAGAAGCGGCAGTGCCGCTGCAGCGATCGGCGGTCCGTCGCGGCTCGGGTGGCCGTGCAGGACCTCGGGCGGATCGAACTCGCGTGCGGTCGTGGCGCGCTGGCGTACAATCTCGTCTTCGGCGGCCGCGTCGGCCTGACCCAAGGCCACCGGGCCTAAACTCTCTCCGGAGATCCGGGCAGCGGTCGCGGCACGGCCCAACCACCATAACCCAAAGGCAACCATGATCGCCGCGGCGATGATCCCGAGACCCGGCGCGGCCAGCGGGGTCGTGCCGAAAAACGGGATAGGGATGGTGTTCTGAATCGCCGGTGTCCCAGGGAGCGCCGACATCGTAAAAGTGGATGTACCTAAAGCGACCGTTGCCGGGATCAGCCGATTGGGGATCCGCGCAGTGCGAAACAAAGCCTGGGCCATCGGCGCCAGTACAAATACCGCGACAAACAGGCTGACCCCGCCGTAGGTGACCAGTGCGCCGGCCAGCACGACGGTCAGTATCGCCCGGCTCGAGCCAAGCCTTTCGGTCATGAAATCGGCGATCGCCGCGACCGAACCGCTGTCCTCCATCAGCTTGCCGAAAAGCGCGCCGAGCAGAAACAGCGGGAAAAATTGCGCGACAAAGCGCGAGGCGCTGTCCATGAAGGTTTGCGTCCAAAAGGCGAGCAACGGCCCGCCGGCAAAGGCGGCAGCGATCAGCGCCGCGCCAGGCGCGAGCAGCAGGATGCTCCATCCCCGAAACGCTAGCCCCACGAGTAGCGCGAGGCCGAGCAGAATGCCGAACAAACCCACCGCGCAACCGGCAGTTCAAGCTAATGCGACACGGTTCGACGCCGACCGGAGAGCCTCGATGACGCGAGCCATCAGCTCTGGGCGGCCGCGGCGATGGGGTAGTTTCTTTCCGCACCTTCCTCGAGATGGGCGGGTCGCAGGCTTTCGGAAAACACCCAGGAGATGTCGAGCGTGCTGCGAATACCCAAATCGTCGTGGTGCAGTGCCAGCCAGCTCTTGGCCGCTTCACGGCCCCGGTCGCGAAGGTAGGTCAAGAATGCCCATTCAGCGTTAAGCTTGCTCGACACCCGCAACGCCAGCATCGTCTCGGCATCGTGGATCGCATGCACATGGATGTCGCGGTAGCGTTCCCGTTCGAGATCTTCGTGATGGATGATCTCCCACAGAAAGGCGAGCGAACGTAATTCCTTGAACAGGCTGGCGTTAAAAGTGATCTCGTTGAGCCGGTTGCGGATATCGCTGGCCGAGCGCGGGATGTCGGGACGGTAGAACGGATTGATCTGGATCAGAACGACGTCCCCGGCCTCGCATTCGTCGACCAGAGGGAACAGCGCCGGATTGCCCATGTAGCCTCCGTCCCAATACGCCTCGCCGTCGATTTCGACCGCCTTGAACAAAAACGGCAAGCAGGCAGACGCCATGACGCAGTCGAGCGTAATCCGGGGCTGCCGGAAGATCTTGGGCCGGCCGGTACGGACGTTGGTCGCGGTCAGAAACACCTTGATGCCGCCCCCGTCGTTGACCCGATCGAAATCGATCCCGCCGGCGACCACGTCGCGCAACGGATTGAAGTCGAGGGGATTGAAGTCATAAGGCGAAAACTGGTGTGACAGATACTCCATCAGCAAAAAGCCGGGCGAGTTGTCGAGGCTCCAATTGCCCATCAGGATATCGATCGGCGAGCGCCGGATCGGACTATAAAGGGCTGCGGCGCTGGTAGCGGACCAGAAGCTTTCGAGCCGTTTGCGCGCCTCTGCGGGGCCGCCGCTCGCCATCCCGTCGGCGAGGGCAACCGCGTTCATGGCGCCGGCGCTGGTCCCGCTTACCGCCTCGATGTGAAGACGGTCGTCATCCAGAAGCTGGTCGAGAACGCCCCAGGCGAAGGCGCCGTGAGAGCCGCCCCCTTGCAAGGCCAGCTTGATGTTCTTCTTGGTCCCCGGCTTCATCCGATCCTCCGCAATTCGATCGTGTAAAGCACCAGAAGCTCTGCAACCGGCTACGGCCGAGAATCAATCCGCGCTGCGACCTCGGCCCATTTTTTCGCCACTTCCCTGTTGCCGCGTTTATTTTGGTGACTGGCTAGATGTCGGCTCGTGTTAATCGGTAAGGGTGCCCTTGGAGCCGAGCGGATGGGAGCATACCAGCATGGTTACTCGATGCGAGGCAATTCTAACCGGGCGGCGCAGCCGAGCGACCGACTTTGGGACAGGCGGGACGGCAGTTGGGACTTCCCGAACAGATTGGCGGTTTTTCCCGAAAATTGTACAACCCGTGTAACCGTCAGCCGACATTCCACCGGCGGAGGGTGGCGGCCCATGCGCGTTCATCGCGGCAAAGCGGCGGAGATCGCTTGGCACGCCCAGCCTCTCGGACACCTTGTTTTTCGATCCGATTCAGTTCGCCGATCGCCTCAGACCTCCTTCGTTACACGGCACAGGCGCGAACGATGCGGCACCGACGCGCTGATCGGGTCGATGTGCGTGTTTGGGATGATCAGGTTGATATTGGCGCCGGCTGCTGACAGCGGATCGTAGCCCGGCAGGCTCAGCTCGCTGCAAGCCTGCCACCAGCCGTAGGGCGAGCATACGACCCTGGGATCGAGCGCATCACTGTATTTCGCCTTCAGCCTGACCTTGCCGGCGACGGTCTCGACATTTACCCATTCGCCGTCGAGCACGCGCAAGTCGCGCGCGGTTTCCGGGTGAATCTCAATAAAGGGCTCGTGTATCTGATTGCGCAGGCGTGGGATATTGCGGTGTTGCTGATCGACGAACTGCAGCAGGCGAAACGAAGTCAGTACGAGCGGATAGTCGCGCGCCACCGCTGACGTGCTGATCGGGCTTTCCGCCGGCTCGTCATGGCAGGGCAACGGATCATATCCAGCCGCAGCGAAGCGGGTCGAATAAAGCTCCAATTTGTGCGACGGTGTCGGAAATCCTCGAGGCCCCCCGGTGCTGGGGTCGAGGCCCGCATATTTTCGATATCGTGTTGTGATATCGACCGCCATGCCGACCGGGTTTGCGCGCAACTGGGCGAGCGTCAGGCCCGACGGCTCCAATTCGTCACGCCATGCCGCTTCGAGATTGCCGGCAAAGAAATGTTGGCCGAGACCCAAGCGACAGGCGAGATCAAAGATCACCGCCAGATCAGACCGCGTGTCATGCAGTGGCGGGACCACCGCCTTGCGCAGCTGTGCCCAGCTCGCCGCCGCAGGAGCGCACCCTCTGCGGCCAAAGTTGGTCTTCAGCGCTTCCGATTCCCACGCGGTCGATGCGGGCAAGAGCACATCGGCAAACGACGCGGTGGGATTGGCGAAGACGTCAATGTGCGCATAGAAATCGAGCGCTGCGAAGGCCTCTTTCCCGCGAGCCGCGTCGCCATGCCCCATCAGCGGATCGCTGCCGAACAGCACCGCGGCTTTGACCGGATATGGTTGCCGGTCCAGGATTGCGTCATAGAACTGTGCCGATTGAACACTACCCGGATCGCTTGGCGGGCCGAGCGGATGATCCGCCAAACCCAGCCTCAGAACGGCGTTGTCGTTTGTTAGCAACTCCCGCCCCAAAACCGGGCGAGTCGGCAGCATCGGCGTCAGGACATTGCTGCCGCGTTCGTCGAACTGGCCGGTCAGGGCGTAAAACGAGCAGACTGCCCGATTTGTCTGCATCGCATTGGTGTGCATCTCCAGCCCGGCCCAGGTGAAGTAGCAGGATGGCCGCTCGGTTGCGAACAGCCTCGCGGCATTCCGGACCGCGTCGGCCGGGGCCCAGGTGATCGCCTCCGACCGCTCCGGCGCATATTGCCCTGCGCGCTCGGCGAGCAGCGCAAATGCTGGTCGACAGCAGACTACGGCGCCGCTCGCCAAGGGAACGCTGAACGTTCCAGCGAGTGCCGGCTTCACGCTCGATTCCGCGTAGCCTGTACCAGGGCGATAGACTGCAGGTCCGCCCCGGTTGCTGTCCCACACCACATAGCCGGGGTCGGATAGAGCCAGGTCCTGCGCTGTTAGAAGCTGCGCGGTATCCTCGCGCACCAGGAACGGGCCGTTGGTCCAGTCTCGGACGAAGTGCTCGTCATAGAGCTTCTCCTCGATCAGAACATGCACCATTGCCAAGGCGAGCGCGCTGTCGCTGCCGGGCCGCACGCGCAACCAGTAATCCGCTTGCTGGGCGAGCCGATGCCGTCGCGGGTCGATAACGATCAGCTTGGCGCCCCTGTTGCGCGCCTTGCTGATGCGCTGAGCAAAGGTGGTAAATGTCGCGCGCGGGTTGGCGCCCCACAGCAGAATGCAGCGGGTGTTCTCGAAATCGGGCGACGGCGTCGGCGAGCCGAATGTGTGCTTTGAGCCCCAGATGGCGTTCCAGGTGCAGATGTGCGTCGTCGCTAAGACGTTTGGGCTGCCAAAAGCATTGGCGAGGCGCAGCACCCATGGTTCGAAATCGGAGGCGGCACTGCCTGCCGGGGTGGCGCGTCCGAAAACAACCGCCTCGGCGCCGTATCGGTCGCGGATTTCCAACAGCCGCGATGCCACCGTGCCGAGCGCCTCGTCCCAGGTGATCTTCACCCATCCGGGGTCGGGATCGCCTTTAGGCCGTGTTCGCTTCATCGGATGACGGAGCCGATCGGTCGAATAGACGATTTCCGGCGCAGCGGACCCCTTGATGCAA
>JAFAHP010000617.1 GCA_019237175.1 Alphaproteobacteria bacterium | reverse complement strand
TTCATGAAGAACATTGCGATCATTGGCGGCTATCTGTGCCTGTTTGCCGCGGGACCAGGGGCGATCGCTATCGACCGCCGCCGTCGCTGACCAGGGCTTCGACCGCCAACGGAGCATAGAGCGTCAAGATGCCGGTCGCGGCCCCGGCCTCGCTGTCGTCCTCGGTCTGTACAAAAACCGCGGTCTCCCCACTCCGCAAAAACCGCGCAAAAGCCCGCCGCGCCTCGTCCAATGCTGGTGGATCGATCTGTAGCGCCGAAGGTTCGACACCGACCGATGGCGGCGCCGGCCCGCCTTCCGCCAGTATGTGATATGCAAGATGGGTTTCCGGGAAACCCTCGGTGTGCAAGCGATGATAGGCGTCGAGCGCGAGCCCGTAGCCCGTAAACAAGCCAACGACTAAACTTGCCGCCACGAAAACCCTCCCTTGAGTCTGCGGGAACGATGCGATGTCCGAACACCCGCCGGATAGCTCAATTGCGAACCGCGGGCAAACTAATGCGTGGCGCTATTGGCCTGAAAGCTCGGCGGTCGGACAAACCCGCCAAATTCGTGCTCGATCAGTTCAGCAAAGCGGATTGTCGTGCGCTACTCGGGATAGGGCCCGTGATTGCACGCCGACGGCAGGCCCTCCGCGGTATGCCCGATCGGCGCCACCGTTGCCGCCAAGCCCAATACCGTCGCCAGGTTCATCCAGGCGATCCGATGCCCATCGGGAACCTGCGTGCCGTCCCCTCACGCAGCCCTAACTTTCGCGGCTCGTTTACGATACATGTACCGGCGCCATGAAAATAGCATTAGAAATTCTTCGCGGCGCATCCGGGTTCACGGAAAAGGGCCTGCGCGCGCCACCCTCTGCGCGATGCCGCATTCCTCACCCGATTGTTCCTCTTCAGCGGTCGTGCTATCGCTGGGACGACGGCAAACGACAAGGCGTCAGACTCTGATGAAATATGCGGCGAGCGCAGCCGGCGTAATCGCAAGCGCCTCGGTGGTGATCGGCACGGTTGCGGCTTGGTCGCAGACCAGCGTCATCCAGCAGAATAATGTCAGCGTCAATCGCGAAGGCAGCAGCGTCACCGTCAGTGGCCAGACGGTTAGCGTGCAGACCTCGGCGGGCTTCGGCAGGATCGTCGGCAACGGTGAGCCGGCGTCGGAAACCCGGGCCATGGGCGCGGTCTCGGCGATCAGTGCCGATGGCGCTTTTGTCCTAACGATAAAGATCGGATCGGCACCCGGCCTCGTGGTAGAGACCGACAAGAACTTGCTGCCGATCGTCAAGACCGAGGTGTCGAACGGCAAGCTCGAGATCTACACTGACCGGTCCTATTCGGTCGATGGGCGCATCAAAGTGACCGTGACCTCGCCACAAGTCGCCGAGATCGACGCTTCGGGCAGCAATCAGGTCAACGGCCAGGCGCTGAGCGGCCAGAACCTGTCGATTTCGCTGAACGGCTCCAACAACGCCGTCCTCACCGGCAACGTTTCGCGGATGAGTGCGCAACTGAGCGGCTCCAACCAACTTTCGGCGCAGGAGCTGACGACCGGCTCGGTCAACGTTGCGGTAAACGGGTCGGGAGCGGCTAGCGTCGACGCCCGCGAGCGCATCGTCGCGGAAATCTCCGGCGCCGGATCTATCTCGATATACGGCAATCCGAAGGAGCGCAGCACCCAGGTTAACGGGGCCGGCAGGATCACTTTTGTCGAGTGAGGGGCGCGGCCGGCTTTCGGCTGTTGGACGCAACCCGGCGCCCTTCCAAATCCCTCTCTCCCAGCCAGCGAGCGAAGAGGGACAAGTTCCCAACACCTCGATACAGCGCCGGAAGCTGTGTGAATACTCCGGCCTTCAGCCAGGGCAAAGGTGGGGGCGCGGCCAATGTTCGGCTATTGACGTGGCCCCACCTCCCGCAGCAGGCGCACGCTCCGCTGCGGGGTCAACCGGTTCGCAAGGCGTCTTCAATTTTGCCAAGATTGCGCCGTATCCTTGCAAGATGAGCGGCGGAGGCGTGTTTGTATCGCAAGATGATCGAGTTCCAGCCCCACATCGAGGTATTCAACCGATGCGCGGGTTCTGCTGTAAATTCGCTGTATTTTCCGACATCCATCCAAAGCGTGGAAACCTGTGATTGAATTCGTGGCCGA
This sequence comes from Alphaproteobacteria bacterium, assembly GCA_019237175.1. Taxonomy (GTDB): domain Bacteria; phylum Pseudomonadota; class Alphaproteobacteria; order ATCC43930; family CGMCC-115725; genus AP-15. The sequence goes on along the minus strand of JAFAHP010000617.1, from coordinate 27,629 downwards.
AACTAAAGGATTGCATCGCTATGACCGGCGCCAGCGGCCTGCTGTTGGAATTTTCCGATGGCGCTGCGGCTGCAACTTCGCTTGATCAGGTCAATGCCGGTCTAGCATCCTATGGCTCGCGAATATGGCCATTGGATCTGGCCGGCGCACCGGCGGATGTCAGGCGCTTGCTCGCGCAATCCCGCCTGGCCGAAAAGGAGGCCGAGCGCGTCAAAGAGCACTTTTTGCTGTCGCGGGAACGGCTCCTAGACATTATCGCCAAAGCCGGGCGCACACCTCACGTGTCGGGGGGCGGATCGATGACGCCCTTTGTCGAGAACCAGGGCTACGCTTATCCCCAACTCTACCTCGTCGATGATCGGGCCGCTTACACCCGGTTCGACCGTTTTCACGTCAACACAACCGAAGACGGTGCTGGTGTCGACGAGATCGGCCAGTTATTGCACGGCGGTGGTATCAGAATATTGCAGCGCCGAGCCGGGCTCGGGGTGGCAACGCTGCATCTCGCCTGTCCGTCCGCGGATCTCGGCTGGATCGTGACTTATGACGGTGGGGCCTCGCACATCGGCAGCCTCAGCGCAGCATCGCCCGGCACCAAATTCTTGATGCAGGCGATCGGGCCGGAACGCTGGGCCCTGCGCTACGACGACGAGCAAATCCACCTATAAAACGATTCGGGCATGCTGGATTATGCGATTTTCGAGGCAGGCGACGTGGTCCTGCAATCGGGCTTGACCTACCCCAAAGCCCGCCTCGCCTACAAGACTTACGGGATGCTCGACGCGGACAAATCGAACGTCGTTGTCTATCCGACGTCGTATGGCGCCCAGCATTACGATCTCGAATGGGCGATTGCGCCCGGCAAGGCGCTCGATCCGACAAAATATTTCATCGTGATCATCAACAAATTTGGCAACGGACTGTCGTCGTCGCCAAGCAACACGCCGCCTCCGTTCGATCGCGCGCGCTGGCCGCACTTTACGATGACCGACAATGTGCGAGTACAGATGCGGTTGTTGCGCGAGGTTTTTGGCATCGAACGGGTCAAGCTCGTTTACGGATTTTCGATGGGGGCACAACAGGCGTTTCATTGGGCCGCGTTGTTCCCGGATCGGGTCGAGCGCATCGCCGCGATCTGCGGTTCTGCCAAAACCTCGCCGCACAATTTTGTGTTTCTCGAAGGGGTCAGGGCGGCGCTGACCGCCGACCCGGCCTGGCAGGACGGTTGGTTTGCCGCGCCGCCGACCCGCGGCTTTCAGGCGATGGCCCGGGTCTATGCCGGGTGGGGCTTGAGCCAAGCCTTTTATCGCGAAGAGGAATGGCGCAAGCTCGGCTTTTCGTCGCTGGAAGATTTTCTGGTCGGCAGCTGGGAAGCCAATTTCCGCCGGCGCGACGCCAATGACCTGCTGGCGATGCTCTGGACCTGGCAACACGCCGATATCAGCGCCAACGGTCTTTATTCGGATAACCTCGACAAGGCTCTCGGCGCCATTACCGCCGACGCTTTGGTCATGCCGTGCGAAACCGACCTCTATTTCACGGTCGAGGACAACCGCCGCGAAGTAGCCCGCATGCCGCGCGCCGAATTGCGCCCGATCCCGTCGATCTGGGGCCATCGCGCCGGCAACCCCGCGCAAAACCCGGCCGACGCCAAATTCCTCGACGACGCCGTCAACGAACTCCTGGCGCGGTGATCGTGCCCGGGACCGGCGAACGCGTCGAAGCTCAAAAGAGACGACCCGGCTCTCTCTCTTTCTCTCGACCAAGATCATAATCCTTTAGTATTAGAGTTCCTGGCGCAGCTCGGACGGTGATGCACGCAAGGAGGCGGAAGGCCAAATGGCGCATGATCCAAGGCTGATCAAACATGAAGACGTGATCGAAGATTTGAAATCGGCCATCCCCGATTGGATAAGGAACCTCAAGCGGCCGGTAACGCCTTGTTTGGCGCCTGCGTTCGGGCCGCTCGAAGGGATTCGCGCCGTCGGCACGGGCCAGCTGATTGCACAGCCGTATATCGGCACAAAGCTGGCGGAATTCGGCGCCGAGATGATCCATATCGAACGCCCCGGCGGTGATGTATTCCGCTTTACCGCACCGCAATTGACCCGCGGCCCGCGGCCACACGGCTGTGACGAGGCCGAGGTCACAAAAAACAAGCTGTCAATGGGCCTCAACCTCAAGCATGCCCGCGGCATCGAGCTGCTGATGGCGCTATGGAAAATTTCGGACGTTTGGATGGAATCGTCGGCGCCCGGCACGCTTGAACGCAATGGGATCACCAACGAGCTGGCGTTGGCGGTCAACCCGAGTCTGGTCATCGTGCGGGTCAGCACCTATGGGCAATACGGCAAGGAGGACTATCTCGGTCGTCCGGGCTACGACGCGATCGCGCAAGCCTATGGCGGCATGATCAACCTCACCGGCGACCCCGCCGGGCCACCGCAACGGGCCAAGACTTACACCGGCGATTACCTCACCGCGCTGACCGGATGGGCGGCGACAATGATGGCGCTGTGGGAGGTGAAGAAGAGCGGCCGCGGCCAGGTTGTCGATCTTGCTCAATACGAAGCGGTGGCGCAAACCAATGGCAATACGCTGCCGCTTTATACCGGCGAAGGTGCGGTTTATGGACATACCGGAAACCGTCCACCGGGGTTTCAGCCCTATGACACGTTCAAATGCAGTGACGGGTGGGTCTATATCGGCGCGCTCGGCGGGGCAATCTACAACCGGGTGCCCAAGTTCCTGGGACTGGACCCGGTCGAATACAGCTACGACGCGTGCTCGAAGGATGCGGCGGCGGTGAATTCCGAGAAGGGCCGCGACCTCGACCGGCGGTTGCGCGAATATTGCGCGGCGCATACCGCGCTTGAGGTCGAAACCGAGCTGAACGCGGCCCAGATCGGTTGCGCGCGCGTGTTCAACACCCGCGACCAATACGAGGATGCCCATTATGCGGCGCGCGAGATGACGGTGCCGGTGCTGGATCGGCAGTCGGGCGTGCCCATCCGCGTGTACGGCGTGGTGCCGAAAATGTCGTTGACTCCCGGGCGGATCTGGCGCGGGGCGCCATCGATAGGCGATGACACGACCGATATTCTCGCGCACATGTTGGGTCTACCCGAGGACGCCATCAATAACTTATATGCCGCCGAAGTTGTCCACCGCACCGAGCCGTTCACTGAACCGCAGGTCGCAGCGGTCAACCCTTAGGTGTCGTCGAACGGCCGCGTCAGCTCGGCTGGCGGTTTGGTAGGTAAGGAGCGATGACGATGAGCCTCGGCTCGCGCCCGTGTTCGCCCAAACCTCCGGAGCGAAGTGCGGTTGAGCATCGCCACTTGGGATGCGATTGCAGAAGCGGATGCTAATCTCGATCGGAGAGTGCGGCGAGCGTGTCGGGCGGCAGTGTGATGCGCTCGATATGGCGCCGGTGCCACAGCGCGTAAAATAACAGGACCCAGGCCGCGCGGCCGGCGCGCTTCTGATCAGCGGCGGCGAACAGGTTCTCGACCGCCTCGGGACGGCAGATTTCGCGCACCGCCGGCGAACGCGCGACCAGCGGCCCGATCGCCTCGGCGCGCCGGGCGATCCACCGCGCGACCGGCACGGTCAATCCGCGTTTGCGGGCAAACGGCTGCGCCTGCGGCAAGTGCTCGGTGAGCCAGCGGCGCAATACCCATTTGCCGAGGCCACGGCGGATCTTAAAGTCGTCAGGCAGGCGCAACGCCAACCCTGCCAACTCGCTGTCAAGATAAGGCGTGCGCCCCTCGCTGCCGTGCGCCATCAGGCAACGATCGAGCTTCGTCAGCAAATCGTTTGGCAACCAGTCGCTGCAATCGACCGCCTGCGCCGCCTGCAGCGAGGTGCGCGCGCCTCTCCCGCTCAATGCTTCGGCGGCTGCAATACCGTCGCGCCAACCGGTAATCTCGCCGCGCAAAAGACCGAGATCATCGAGGATGCCGCGAGCGCGCGGCCGGCGTCCGCCCGCCCACCACGGCCGCATCAGGCTGCGGTAGCGGCCATAGCCGGCGAACAGCTCGTCGCCCCCCTCTCCCGACAAGATCACCTTGACGCCGGCTGCGCGCGCGGTCCGCGCCAGGATCCACGTCGGCAGAATGGCATAGTCCGCGGCAGGGTCGTCGATGGATGAGACAATTTCCGGCAGGAGGCGCCAAAAATCCGCTTCGGTAAAAGCGACCTCGACATGCTCGGCGCCGACCGCGGCGGCCGCCTCGCGGGCCGCTGGGCGCTCGTCGGCTTCGCCATCGGCAAATCCGATTGTAAACGCCTTGACAGGGCGTTCGGCAAGCCGCGCCATCATCGCCAGCACGGCCGTCGAATCGACACCGCCCGAGAGGAACAATCCGAACGGCACATCCGAGCGCTGATGCATACGCACGCTGGCGGCGAGCGCCGCATCGAGCCGGGCTAGTGCCTCGTCCTCGCTAAAGGCGACTGGCCCATGTTCAGGCAACGCCGCGCGGCGCTGACGGTCGACGATTCGGCCTTCGCGCACGATCACGGTCTCGCCGGGAAGCACCCGGTTGATCCCCGCAAAAACCGTCTCGCGGCCAGTGGTGAACTGCATCTGGACCAGTTCGTCACGCCCATGCCGCTGAAGCCTGGGCGTGACGATGCCGGCTTCGATCAGCGCGTTCGGCTCAGACGCAAAGGCGAAGCCATTGGCACTCTCGGCATAGTAGAGCGGCTTGATCCCGAACGGATCTCGGGTCAGCACCAGCCGGCGGGCCGCCGGATCGTGCAATGCGATCGCGTACATGCCGCGCAAGTGCTCGGTGAAGTCGAGCCCATGGCGGCGATAAAGATGCAAAGGTAGTTCGCAATCCGACTGGGTCGAAAAGACGACCGAGCGCAGGCCGCCGCGCAACTCTTCGCGCAGCTCGATGTAATTATAGATTTCAGCATTGGCGATCAGCGCCGCGCCGCCGGGCTCGTAGAGGGGTTGCGCGCCGGTCGCAAGGTCGATGATCGCAAGGCGGGTCTGCACCATGCCGATACCGGGCGCGCGGTATTGGCCCACCCCGTCGGGCCCGCGATGACGCAGTGCTGCTTCCATGGCGCGCAGCGGTGCTGTCGGCGGCGAGGTGCCGTCGAGCGTCATCAGACCGGCAACGCCGCACATCAGCCTGGGACCCTACGCGCAATGGCTGTGCCCGCCGCTGGACGAGACCTCGCCGCGTGCGCCCGCTGGGCAATGGTGCTGAGCACTTCGTCCAGCACTCGATCGACCTCGAGCGCATCGAGGTTGCGAACCGCCAAGACCCGGACCAATCGACCGCGCGGCCCGCACAAGGCCGGATCGGTGACGGCAGAAAATAGAACGACAACTGGACAGTCTGCCGCCGCGGCCAGGTGCATCACTCCGGTATCGTTGCCAATCGTCAGCACGGCGCGTTGGGCCAGAGTTGCGACCGCCGCGAAGTCGGTTTGGCCCGTAAGATCGATCGCCTCAGCGCAAGCTTGCTGGATCGCAGCGGCGAGAGCCCGCTCGGCCGCCGACCCGATGATGACCGAGCCATAGCCCGATTCGCGCAAGGCTTCGGCCAGCATGCCGTATCGTCGCGCTGGCCACCGTTTTGCCGGATGACGCGGCGAGGAGCCCGGCACAATGAGGACAAACCGGCGTCCCAACGCGCTCTGCGGGAACTCGCAAGCCAGCGCGGGCAGCACCGGTAGCGGGGTCGGGTGGATCCCGGCCATCAGTAGTTGTTCGGCTTGCTTGTCGATGGTGTGCTGGCGGTCTCGGTCGAGATTGGCGTGCGGGTGAGAACAACCGGCGGCGATCCCTGACCATTCGGGGGTCGGACCGCGGCGGAACAGGCGCGCATAGGCTGCCGACCGTTCCGAGGTTTGAAGATCGTACACCCGATCAAAGCAGCTCCGCCGCAGCCGCCGGCGCAGCTCAAGCCAACCACGTATGTCGTAAGGCCCCGGACGAGCGTCGATCATTACATGATCGAAAACGCCGAGCCGTTGGGCAAAATCGGCAAAGGCCGCGGTGGTCAGCAATGTTACGTGATCGCCGGAGTGGTACCGGCGAATGGCCGCCGCAGGGCCGAGCGCCTGAACAAAATCGCCGAGGGCGCTCAGTCGGATGACAAGGATCCGGCGGAGACCGCGGCGCTGTCGCGAAGGCACGAGACTTGGCCGGTTCCGTGCCAGAGCGTCCAAATCGATCTCGTTCGCGAGCAGCTCGAATGCGGCAAACAGCGCTGCATGGCGATCGATGTCCGCGGATCCGATACTGGCCGTCAGCGCCTCGACCACCCCCCGAGCTGCTTCGACAGCCCGCCCGTTGGCATTTCCGAGGTCGCTTCCGTTCCGGATCAATAGCGGCTTGGAAGGGTCTTCCGGCACTCCTTCCATGTCATACCGGCGCAAGCCGGTCTCCATCGCGGCGAGGGATCCCGACCTGTGTCGGGATGACGATGTAGAGCGTTTTGCGCTCAAGGTCCTGTAAACCGTTTTCATCGTCATCCCCGGGCTTGAACCGGGGATCCACGTGGAGGGCCGGAACAAATCCGGCCATGACGTGAAGGAGGGTACCTTGGACCTAGCGAAAATTGCGCTGGATGCCGCGAGCCCCGGGTTTGCGAGGCTCGAAGGCGTTGGAAGAGCCTCCGTCTCGATCAGCAGATGGTGCCCACGGCGCGCGATGATGATGGGGCGTGAACTCAGATGTGTCACCGCCGTGTTCCGGGCAATTTCATCATTACCAAGCGCGGTGATCAGAGAATAAAGATCGCACGCGAGGACGTAGCGCCGATCGCGGCGCCGTGCTCGTTCGTTCCAGGCAAAAAAATGATTGAGTGGTGTGAGGGTCGGAAAATCGCTCGATCGCAGCGGTAAGCCGCGAACCCGCCGCCGGCTCTTTATCAACGTCGAACCGCCTGCTAAAGGCGACCGCCGGCGCGCGGTTTGCAACCCGGCGTCATCCACCGCGGCGCGTCCCGCTTGTCGGATCCAGCCGGTCGAAAAAGCTGCGATAGCGGCCGACAACTGCCGCTTCGGTATATTCGGCTTCGTACGCCCGCCGACCCCCTTCCCCGAGCCGCCAGCGGAGTGCCGGATCTCGGCAAACCCGCTCGATCGCCTCACCGAGCGCTCGCGGACCGCCGCCTGGCTCTCCTGGGAGTGGCACCAGCAAACCGCTGACCTCGTCGTCGATCAGCCCGGCCGGTCCATCGCTAGCGGTGGCGATGACCGGGACCCCAGCCGACCAGGCCTCAATTACGACATTGCCCAGGGGTTCATGCAGTGAAGAACAAACAAAAACATCGGCGCACGCAAGCAAGGTCGCGACATCGTCGCGCCAGCCAAGAAACCGCACCCGGTCGGAAATGCCGAGATTGCGCGCCCGTTTTTCGAGTTCGCCGCGCAGCGGACCGTCGCCGGCAATATCTAACCGTACCTCGCGCGTCGCCGCGAGCGCCTCCAGGAGTAGGCCAAAGCCTTTGTTGGCATGAAGGCGGCCTATCGCCAGAGCACGTGGCGCATCATCGGGGCCACAGATGGGCGGCGCCACGCTGCGCACGTCCGGGACAAAATTCGGCAGGTAGTGGATACGCTCGCGCGGCCATCCCGAGGCAACCGCGTAATCGACAATTGAGCGGGTATTGCCAATCAGGTGATCACAGCGCCGATAATATTTCAAATCGTAATATCCCCCGAGCCGCGCAACATGCACGAAATTACCCCGCGGGCAAGCGGCGGTCGCGCGGCTCATCCAGGTCAGCACGATGTCGGGTCGCCAAGCGGATATCGCGCGCCAAAACCCCAGCCGTGTTGGGAGATCGAGCGGCCCTCCGAAACCCAGCTCGCGAACCGTTACGCCAGCGGCGCGCAGCTGTCGCGCGCGGGCGGCGTCGTGCCGGATCAGTACCCGCTGGGTCTCGCCAATCCTGTGCAATGCGCAGGCCAAGCGCACGAAGAAGATTTCTGCTCCGCCGTGCTTGGTTCCGGCAATTGCCTGCAGCAGTCGTCGTCTCATCCAATCAGCGCTTCAAAGCGCGCGGCCACCATATCCCAGCTCAGTCCGCCTTGATGGTCGAGCGCTCCTGAATGCCAGCGGCGCCACAAATCATCGTCCAGCAATGCCGCGATCGCAGTGGTGGCGAAGTCCTCATCATCCGCCGCCACATGCCCGCTCACGCCGTCGTCAACGCGCTCTGCAACCGCGCCAAGCGATGTCACGACTGCCGGGACGCCCATCGCCTGTGCTTCGGCTAGGGCCAGGCAAAACGTCTCCCCAGCGTCACCGCGATAAAGCATCACTCGCGCCTCTGCTAGAGCCGCCGCCAGGGCTTCCCGGCCAACAGGAGCAAAGCGGCGCACACCGCGGCTTGCAAGCCCATCCGCGCGGGCAAGCGCGGCTTCCATCTCGCTTGCGCGTCTTGCGCCGAACGCCCCGTACACCGCGGGCCCGCCGTAGATATGCAGTTCCGCCCCAGGCACGGCCGGGGCAATCCGCCTAGCCCACAGATCCAGTAGCCAGTCGAGCCCGCGCTGCGGGTTTGACGTGAAAATTGCACGCGGCGGCGGCGGCTCCCGCGGCGCGGTCGCGCGAAACCGGTCGTGCACGCCGTAGGGGATCGTCTCGCAACCGCCGTGCAAAAGCCACCAGGGAACCGTTTGGGCGTGATAGGCGCCGGTCACGACAAGCGTCGGCCGGTAACAGGCAAGCCGCCAGACATTGCGTGGCTTGCGAAGATGGCGAGCGGGATTGTGCAGCCAAAACAACCGGCGTTTTGCATGGCGTACCAAGCCGATCACCCGATGGCTGCGGCTGCCGATGTAGAGATCGCAGGTGTGGGGCATATCACGCGCCAGCGGGGCCCATCGTACGCCCTTGCGGGTGACCTCCCGTTCGCAGCGATTGCACACCGTGACCGAATGACCGCGCGCTGCCAACGCCTCGGCCAACGCCACAAAGGCACTCTCGGCGCCGCCAAGCGGACCCTTTTCAGCAATCTTGCCGTCGAAGGCAAAACCGTCGTCGGCCATCACCACTCGTGCCATTATTCGGCGAGCGGTTCGTCGGAACGATAGCGGGTGACGCCCTGCGGCGGTTCGCGCTCACGGGCGCCGGGCGTCTGGGCCGGGTGCGCTTCGCTGACGGCCAGCGCAGTGACGTCGGGGCGATCGAGCGCCGGTTGGCCCGGTTCGAGACGTGCTTTCAAGTAAGACAGGATCGGGTAAAGCGCTGCGCAAAGCGCGATCAGAAAGCCGTAGGGGCCCTCTCGGTAGCCGCGGCGGCCAATATAACATTTCCAGAACCGCGACGCGATCCGCCGGATATTACGCGCAAAGCTGCCGATTTCGCCGCGATCTCGTAAATCCTGCGCTCCCAAGGTCGTGTAGCGGTCTAGTCGGATCAGCATATCGGAAATATTGCGATCGACGTGGTGAGCAAGGCGCTCGTTTAGATCTGGCCCTTGCTTGCCGGTAAGGGTCACGCTCGCGTGCAATACACGGTCATCTTTCCAAGATTTGACACCACGGCGGTAAAGCGCGGCATGAGCCGACCTGCCGAAAAACGCACCCCACCCCCACCGAACGAGACGATCGCCGATGTAATTGTCGATTGGAACGAGATGCCAAGACGCCGTGGAGCGCGTTACGATCGCGCGGATCTCGGCAGCCAGAGCGGGGCCGACGCGCTCGTCGGCATCGGCTTCGAAAATCCAGTCGCCGGAGCAGGCGGCGACCGCGGTGTTGCGACGGGCGGCTTCCCGCGGCCACGCTCCTTCGACAATACGATCGGCGCGGCGGCGCACTATTTCCCGCGAACCATCGGTGCAGCGATCGAGCAATACGACGATTTCATCAGCAAATGAAAGCGCAGCGAGGCAATCCTCGAGCTGAGCCTCTTCATTATGGACGACGACCACGGCGGATAGAGCGGGTCTGGCAGCAGCCCGCGGTGCGTCAGGAACGCCGCTGCTCGGAGCTCTCATGCGACGGCGCAGGCAACCCGGCGCCACAACTGGCGGGCGGCGGCTTCCGCCGCATCGACCGTTAGACTGTCCATCAGTGTGTCGGTCGTCAGATGATTGAAACCCGGCCCGAACATCGTCTCGGGCGGCTGCGTCGTCCGCACGACCGCAGTCCACGGGCCCCAGGGCGCATACTTCTCGATCGGACTCGGGCCAAACAATCCCAAGGTCGGGGTGCCGACCGCCGCTGCGATATGCATCAGCCCGGTGTCGTTGCCGACGAACAGCGCGCAGCGGCGCAAAAGAGCAGCCGCCGTCAGCAGATCAACCTGACCGATCAGATCGATCAGCCGGCTGTGCGGTATCGCTTGGAGCAGCGGGACCGCCTGGTCGCGTTCATGCCGGGCCGCCAAAACCGCGACGCGGGCGGCGGGCAGCGGCCCGCCGGGTGCCGTCAGCCGACAGGCGAGTTCGGCAAAGCGCCCGCCGCGCCACTGCTTTCCGCGCCAATTGGCCGCCGGGCCGATCGCCAGCACCGGCGCGCCGGTGGGAAGCAGCGCCGCCGCCCGCCGCTCATGGCGAGGCGCCGTCCACAGCTGTGGACCCGGCGGAGGATCGAGGCCAAACAAGCGGCCGAGTTGGTGCACGCGGTGCTCTCGCGAATTGCCCTTGGCAACGACTTTGCGGGCTCTCGACCGCAGCAGCCAAGCCAAAGCCGAGCCGCGCAAATCGACGACGAGATCCCAGCGGCGCGCACCTACCGCCGCGTAGAGCGGCAGCCAGTGCAGCGCCCAGCGTCGCTTGTCGACGACGATCAGCCGCTCGAGCCGGGGTACGGCTTCGAACAAGGGAGCTGCGACCGGTCCCGCCGCGATCGTCAGCCTTGCGCCCGGATAGCGCTCGATCAGATGACGCAGGAGGCCCGTCGACAAGACGGCATCGCCAATACGTGTCGCCGTGACAAACAGGATGTTCATCTCGCCTGTCCGGCCTTATATCCGGCGGCCGTCGGCTTGCCAAGCCGCGCGGCCGCGCCTATTTAGCGGGCTTGAGCGGCTCTGCGTGATCTCCAGCCATGGCCGATGCCAGTTTTGCGCTGCTCGACGATCGCGGCATCCTCGCTGTCGGTGGACCCGATCGTCGCGCGTTTCTCCAAGGGTTGATATCCAACGATGTCGGCAAGGTCAGCGCAGACCGCGGGTGCTACGCGGCATTGCTGACGGCTCAAGGCAAGTACCTTCATGATTTCTCGATAATCGAGCACAGCGGGGCGCTGCTTCTCGATGGCGAGCTGGCGCGTCTTGCCGATCTCAGACGACGGTTGTCAATCTACCGGATGCGGGCCAAGGTGACGCTCGAGGAGCAGCCTGATCTCGGGGTAGCGGCGGTGTTCGGGAAAGAGGCGCTTGCTGTCCTCGATCTCCCGGCAGAGCCTGGCGCTGCCCGGATTTTTGCCGGCGGTGTTGCCTTTGTCGATCCGCGGCTCACCGCTCTTGGGGTACGCTGCATTCTGCCGCGACACATAGCGTGCTCCGCCCTTGTCGAAGCAGGCCTTGTCGAGACCGGGTTCGAAGCTTTCGACCGGCTACGGCTAAAGCTTGGCGTCGCGGACGGCAGCCGCGATCTCGTCCTCGAAAAATCAATCCTGCTGGAGGCCGGCTTTGACGAACTGAACGGCGTCGATTGGAACAAGGGCTGTTATGTCGGCCAGGAACTGACCGCACGCACGAAATACCGCGGTCTCGTCAAACGCCGGCTGATGCCGGTGACGATTTCCGGTCCCCAGCCGCCGCCGGGGACGAGAATCTGCGCTGACGGCCGCGAGGTCGGCGAAATGCGTTCGAGCCGTGATCAGCGAGGTTTGGCACTCCTGCGAATCGACGCGCTCAACGCCCGTGAGCTGACTGCCAGCAAGGCCGTCATCATCCCGGAGCAACCGTGGTGGATGCAATTGGACGGAGGTGTCGACACCTGACTGTGTTGGGCCGGCTTCTGTGGTCCGATCTGACCGTTATTGCGTGTCTGGCGCGTTCAATTGCTGCAGGATTTCGCGACCGGGCGCGGTATTAGAAAGAAGGCCTTGCGATTGCAGCTGCCATTGCTGCGCGCGCAGATCATTGCGGTAGGCCTGCAGTTTCTGTTGGTCGACCGGACCGGGCAACTGTGGAGCAGGATACGCCGGGCTCGGCTGGCGCGGAAGTTGATATACCGGTCCGGGCGTGGTCAACAGCGGCGACAGCCCGTCCGGCGGGGCGGTTGTATAGCCCGGATTGATCGGCGGCGGTTGCGGCGCCAGCGTGGTCGGGGTGGGAGCCAGCGGCGGCAGTGGCAAGAGTTGCGGCAGAGGCGTTTGAACGGCAGCACCCGCCGACCCTGCGGACGCAAGAACCGCGGCGATCAGCATCGTCCGCGCCCACGTTCCGCCCCGCGCAGAACGGGAGTAAGTCGCAACGGGCTTAAAGCACTTTCCGCCAAGGTTCAGCCGTTTCATCATTGCATCTCACCCGTCATGGCCGGGCTCGTCCCCGCCATCTACCTAACCTAGGTCTCCGGGACACCCCGGGTTTTCGACCAGTGGGCCATCACTGGCGTAGCCCCGGGGCGGGGATGACGATGTCGGGGAATTCGTCTCGACTCGAGGGAAATGGCCTTGCCCTTGCGGCTCAAGCCGTGGCGTCCTGGCACTCGCCGGCCAGTGCTGCCTGCGCCACTGCGAGCCGCGCAATCGGCACCCGATAGGGCGAGCAGGACACATAGTCGAGGCCAACCTCTTGGCAAAAGCGGATCGACGCCGGATCACCGCCATGCTCGCCGCAGATGCCGAGTTTGAGGCCCGGCCGGGCGGCGCGGCCGCGTTCCACCGCGATGCGCACCAATTCGCCGACCCCAGCTGGGTCAAGCGTGACAAACGGATCGCGCTCGAAGATGCCGAGCCGCTGATAAGCGCCAAGAAAGCTTGCCGCGTCGTCGCGTGACAAGCCGAACACGGTCTGGGTCAAGTCGTTGGTGCCAAAGCTGAAGAAATCGGCGGTAGCGGCGATTTCTTCGGCTCGCAGCGCGGCGCGCGGCAATTCGATCATCGTGCCGACGAGATACGGCACCGTGACGCCGGCATGTTCCATTACCGACTTACCGACGCGGTCGATCATCGCCTTGAGGATATCGAGTTCCTTTTTGGTCGCGATCAGCGGCAGCATGATTTCGGGCTCGACCCCAGCGCCGTTTTCCTTGGTCACCAGCACCGCGGCCTCGAAAATCGCCATGGCCTGCATTTCGTAAATCTCGGGATAGGTGATGCCGAGTCGGCAACCGCGATGCCCGAGCATCGGATTTGTCTCGATCAACGCATGAGCGCGCTGCCGAACCTGGGCGACGCTGCGCTCAGTCAGCCGCGCCATCTCTTCGAATTCGGCATCGGTTTTGGGCAGGAATTCATGGAATGGCGGATCGAGCAAGCGGATCGTGACCGGCAAGCCGCGCATGATGCGAAAGAGTTCGGCAAAATCTTGGCGCTGCATCGGTAATAATTCGGCCAGCCCGGCGCGACGACCTCTTTCGTCGTCCGCCATGATCACGCGGCGAATCGGCCCGATGCGATCGGCTTCAAAGAACATGTGCTCGGTGCGACAAAGGCCAATTCCTTCCGCGCCAAAGCGACGCGCGGTGCGGGCATCGAGCGGGGTCTCGGCATTGGCCCGCACCTTCATCCTCCGCAGCCCATCCGCCCAGCCCATCAGCGTGGCAAAATCGCCCGACAATTTCGGCTGAATCGTCGGCACCTCGCCCAACATGACCTCACCGGTGGAGCCGTCGATGGTGATAACCTCGCCGGCGGTGATATGGGTCGCACGCGCGGTCATCTTTCGCGTTGTGTAGTCGATATGCAGATCGCCGGCTCCCGCGACGCAAGGCCGCCCCATGCCGCGCGCCACCACGGCGGCATGACTGGTCATCCCGCCGCGCGTCGTCAGGATACCTTTCGCGGCGTGCATGCCGTGAATATCTTCGGGACTGGTCTCGACCCGGGCGAGAATGACTGCCTCACCGTGGGCCGCCAGCGATTCGGCCTCTTCGGCTGAAAAAACGACCTTCCCCGAGGCCGCACCCGGCGACGCCGGCAGACCACGGGTCAGGATCGTGGTCTTCGCCCTGGGGTCGAGAGTGGGGTGCAACAACTGGTCGAGCGACGCCGGCTCGATCCGACGAACCGCCTCTTGCCGATCGATCACACCCTCTTCGACCAACGACACTGCGATCTTCAACGCCGCTTGCGCGGTGCGCTTGCCCGAACGCGTTTGCAGCATCCACAATTTGCCGCGCTGGACCGTAAACTCGATGTCCTGCATGTCGCGGTAGTGGTCTTCGAGAACCTGCCTGACGCGGCGAAGCTCCTGGAGCACGGCAGGCATCACCTCTTCCATTGCCGGCAAGGTGGATTTATTGGCCTCTTTGCCGGCGATGGTGAGGTGCTGCGGGGTGCGAATGCCGGCCACGACGTCCTCGCCCTGTGCGTTGACCAGAAACTCGCCATACAACTCATTTTTGCCGGTTGAAGGATCGCGGGTGAAGGCTACACCCGTCGCGCAATCCTGGCCCATGTTGCCGAACACCATCGCCTGGACATTAACCGCGGTCCCCCAATCCGCCGGGATCTCGTGTAGTCGGCGATATGTGACGGCGCGCGGGTTCATCCACGACCCGAGGACCGCCCCGATGGCGCCCCACAATTGCTCGCGCGGCTGTTGCGGGAACGGATGACCCCGCTCCTGCAACACAACATCCTTGAACCCGTTGACGATGATTTTCCAATCTTCAGCCGACAGTTCAGTATCGAGGGTCAGCCCAGTATCGAGTTTGTGATTTTCGATCAGGTCTTCGAATTGATGATGCTCGATGCCGAGCACAACCTGCCCGTACATCTGGATGAAACGGCGGTAGCTATCGTAAGCAAAACGCTCGTCACCGCTACGCCGGCTAAGCCCTTCGACAGAATTATCGTTGAGACCGAGATTGAGCACGGTATCCATCATGCCCGGCATGGACACCCGCGCGCCCGAGCGGACTGACACCAACAGCGGGTTGTCGGCATCGCCAAAGCGTGCACCGAGCGCCCGCTCGATCGATTTGAGGCCGGTAGCAACTTGATCTTCGAGGTCAGGCGGGTAGGTCTTGCCGTTTTCGTAGAACCAAGTGCAAACCTCGGTTGAAATTGTAAAGCCTGGCGGCACCGGCAAGCCGAGAGTGCACATCTCGGCGAGGCCGGCACCCTTGCCGCCCAGCAAGTTGCGCATCTCCGCGCGGCCCTCGGCGCCGCCGCGACCGAATGTGTGGACCCATTTCGTCATCCGCCGTTCACCCTTCGATCTGCGAGAAATCGGCGATCCGGTTCATTGTGTCGCGAATCCGGGCCAACAGGCGAAGTCGGTTCTCGCGCAAATTTGCGTCATCGGTGTTAACGGTGACTTTGTCAAAAAATTCATCAACCGATGGACGAAGCCGAGCCAGTTCCGCCATCGCCTCTTCAAACCTTTCGTTCGCTATCAGCACGCCCGCAAGGCTGCCGACATGGTCAAGCCTGATGGCGAGCGCTTGTTCCCCGGCTTCGCGCAACTGCGATGGATCGACATCGCTGCTGCGCGCAAACCCCTCTTTGCGATCCTCGATAGCCACGATATTTGACGCACGCCGATAAGCGATTAAAAGGCTCGCACCATCACCTGTATCGAGAAAGGTTTGCAGCGCCGCCACGCGCGAGAGCAAATGCACGATGTCGCTCTCGGCGGTCCCCGCTTGCGCGAAACCGGCGGCGATAAGGTCGTGGCGAACGCCCTCCTCACGTAAATGTACTTTCAGCCGCTCGATCACGAAGCTCATAAGCTCGGCGTATAGAGGCGGGACGCGCTCCTGCCAATGCGATACACCTTGCTGCAGGTAAAACACTTCGGCAGCCTTTGTGAAAGCCGACTTCAGTGAAATTCGCAGACCATCCTCAAGAATAACGCGAATTATCCCCAGTGCCGCCCTGCGCAGCGCATACGGATCGCGGGATCCGGTCGGCTTTTCACCGATCGCGAAGAAGGTCGTGAGAGTATCGATTTTGTCGGTCAGCGCGACGATTACACTCGCCGGCGCGCTGGGGCAGATGTCTTTTGGTCCTACCGGCTTATAGTGTTCGGCAATCGCCTCGGCGACGCGCGGGTCCTCGCCGTCCGCGAGGGCATAGTAGCGCCCGATCACCCCCTGCAATTCGGGAAACTCGCCGACCATGCCGGTCGACAGATCCGCTTTCGCGAGATGCGCGGCGCGGTCGGCCAGCTTTCCTAATTCCCCTTTATCCTCATGCTCGTCATTCCCGCGAAAGGCAGCGGGGTCGGAGCGGTTGCCCTGGACCCCCGCTTCGGCCGAGGTGACGAGGGAGTGGTAGGGAAAGCGGATGTCCTCCACAAGAAAGGCTGCAAGCGCCTCCATTCGACAGACCTTGTCGTACACGCTGCCGAGTTTGTCGTGATAAACCCGCTGCTTGAGCGCGGTCACCCGGCGCGCGAGCGGCACCTTGCGGTCCTGGTCCCAAAAAAAGCGGGCGTCGGCGAGCCGCGCGCGCAATACGCGCTCATTGCCGGCGGCGATGGCCTTGCCGCCATCCTCGGCAAGGTTGTTGGCGACAAACAGGAAGTGTGGCGCGGCTCGGCCGTCGTGATCGACACAGGAAAAATATTTCTGATGGGTGCGCATCGCCGTCTGCAGCACTTCCGGCGGCAGCGTCATGAAATCAGGATCGATCGCCCCCGCCAGTACAACCGGGAATTCGGCAAGGCCGGTGACCTCATCGAGCAACCCGGGATCGGGTGTGACCCTCAGCCCCAGTTCGGCTGCACGACGGTCGAGATCGGCGCGAATTAACTCCCGCCGCCGGTCCGGGTCGAGGATTACATAGGCGTGTTGCAGCTTTTCGAGATATTCGTCGGCACCGGCAACGCAAAATTCGCCCGGTGACAAAAACCGGTGCCCGCGACTCGACCGCCCGATCGGGATCCCGTCGATCGCCAGCGGTAGACTTTCGCCGTCGTAGAGGCAGATGATCGAGGTCAAGGGCCGGACCCAGCGCATTGCCGCACCCGGCCAGCGCATCGATTTCGGCCATGGCAATTCGTCGATCGTGCCCTTCACCAGCTCCGGCAGCACTTCGGCCGAGGGCCGGCCCGGCCGCCTAACGATAGCAAAATAGAATGCGCCGCGACCGGTGTCGCGGATCTCGCACTCCTCGACCGAGGCTACTCCTGCGGATCCCAGAAAACCGTTGATCGCGGCTTGCGGCGCACCAACCCGCGGGCCGCGCCGTTCCTCGGTGCGATCGGGCTGAGCCGCAGGGATGCCCTCGGCGACCACGACGAGGCGCCGGGGCGTCACATAGCCATGAATGGCGGCAGGAGCGATCTCGGCCGCCGCGAGCTTGTCGCGAAGCAGCTCGGTCAGATTCCCGATCGCGCGCCGCTGCATCCGCGCCGGGATTTCTTCCGAAAGCACCTCAAGCAGCAATTCGCCGCGGCCTGCACCGTTGGGATCGTGATCCGACGTCATCCGAGGCTGGCCTCGGCGCCCGTTGTATTACCCTCCTGCTGTCCCGGCGAACGGCGGGACCCAGCGCCGAAGTGTCCCCGGGTCAAGATACCGACGGGCCGTCCCCCCGGGTTACGCCAGCGACCGGCGATCGGTCGCATAGCCCGCGGGCCGGGGGCGGTTTTCGCCGGTAAAGCTTGGAAAGTGTCGCGATCATCCGTAGGCGACGCGATGCGAAGGACCGGGGCCACGCGCCTCATTTCGGTTCGCCTCCGGCTTCCCGGTCGCCGAGCCAAGTTTCGCAGCAGCCCTTGGCGAGTTCGCGAACGCGCAGAATATAGGCCGCACGTTCGGTCACGCTGAGCACGCCGCGCGCATCGAGCATATTGAATAAATGGCTCGCCTTCAGGCACTGATCGTAAGCCGGTAAAGCCAGGCCGCGGCCGAGTACGGCACGGCATTCACGCTCGGCATCCGCGAAATGGCGGATCAGCAGCGCCGTGTCAGCCAGCTCAAAATTGAACGCCGAGAACTCGCGCTCGCCGCGTTTAAATACATCACCATAGGTGATCTGACCCGAACCTGGGACGCCGTTGTAATCGAGGTCGAACACGCTCTCGACGCCCTGCACATACATCGCCAAACGTTCGAGACCATAGGTGAGTTCGGTGGAGACCGGATCGCATTCAATGCCGCCGACCTGCTGAAAATAGGTGAACTGACTGACTTCCATACCGTCGAGCCAAACCTCCCAGCCCAGGCCCCAGGCACCCAACGTCGGACTCTCCCAATCGTCCTCGACAAAGCGGATGTCGTGGCCGCGCGCATCGATGCCGAGGGCGGCGAGGCTCGCCAGATAAAGTTCCTGGCTGTCGGCAGGGGCCGGCTTCAGTATCACCTGGAGCTGATAATAATGCTGTAACCGATTGGGGTTCTCACCATAGCGGCCGTCGGTCGGCCGGCGTGACGGCTGGACATAGGCGGCGCGCCACGGGTCCGGCCCGAGCGCGCGCAACGCCGTCGCCGGGTGAAAGGTCCCGGCACCGACCTCGACGTCATAAGGTTGCAAGATCACACACCCCTGATGCGCCCAGAAATTCTGTAGATCGGCGATCAGCGATTGAAAGCTCATGGTCAATTTCCTCGTACCGCCGTCTCAGCACCGCCCGTGCGCGGCTGACCGTCCAGCCAACTGCGCACGATCCGCATCGCGCCGAGTACGGCTATCAAAAACATTATTTTTGAAAATTCGAACATTACCGAGGTTTACCGGACGGCGTCAAGAAAGGTCAAGAAATGCCATCGCTTCTGAAGAATTTGTTGATATCCTTTTATCTTGATTGTGTGCTGACGCGGAATTGGCCACGATCGGCAACGAAGGTTGCTTTACGCTCTCACAGCCCAAAACGGTCCCATAAGAGGCGCGCTTCGAACCAATCACTAAGCTCGGCGACGATCTCCGCCGGGTCGGGGGCAACAAAAGGCAGCCGTGACCAGAACGGCCGGCGGCGCGCTATCGGGATCATGCGGAGGCGTACATTCTCCCCATAGCGGGCGCGCATTACGGTGCGCACCTCACCGATGCCGTCGATCAACCCGCGCTGCGCCGCCATACTGCCGGTCAGCACATCGCCATCGAACAAACTCTCATCACCGGCGTCGATCTTGCCGGCACGACGGCGGCGCACATGATCCTTGAAGGCGCGATGGATGTCCTGCTGCAGCGCACTCAGTCTCTCGACATCCCCCGGGTTTATCGGAAGAAAGGGATCGAGCAAGGATTTGTGGGTGCCAGCGGTATAGAGCCGGCGCTCGATGCCGAATCGGTTGATCAATTCGTGCAGGCCAAAACCACCGCTGATGACGCCGATCGAACCCAGGAGCGAGGTCTCTTCCCCAAAAATCTCGTCGCCGGCGAGGGCCAGCCAGTAACCGCCCGAGGCAGCGACATCCTCGGCGAAAGCGATCACCGGAAGGTTCTTCTCCTCGGCAAGCTGCCGGATCCGGCGATAAAGCAATGCCGATTGCACGGGCGCCCCGCCGGGCGAGTTGATCACAATCGCCACTGCCACCAGACCTGGGATGCGAAACGCCCGTTCGATTGCCGCCGCATGGCTCGCCAGCGAGATCGCGTTTCGTCGCGCCCGCGGCAGAATGACGCCCTCGAAGCGCAGCACCGATACCACGGGGCCACGCCGCCACAGCCGCTCGACATCAAGATGATCGCGGATCGCCATGGCGCGTTAGATAGGGTGGACCGGGGTGTTAGACCACCGCGCCGTACGATCTCACAATCACAGGTCGAGACCCTTGCCCTCGCGCAAGATACTCTCGGCGGCATGGGTCAGCCGGCCATCGGACAGGTGCAGCACCAGTCCACGGGCGAGACGCGCCGGTGCGGCGATATGCTTGCGCGCGCGCACCAGAACGCGGCTCGCCGCCCTGTCCTCGCCGGCCCATAACGGATAGACAACGACCTCGCCAGCGCGGCCGGCGATCTCTGCCATCAGTACATCGATGCGGTCGGCTCGATGGATAAACGTCACTGTGCCCTTTGGCCGCACCATCGCCAATACAAACCGCACCCATGCGGCCAGATCAGCATCGCCATGGACGGTCGAATCGGTCTTGTTGGGCACAGCAGCGGCGACGGTGCGCCCGCGTTCGTTGTACGGCGGGTTCGCCATGACATGATCAAAAGCGCCGGGCGACAGCCGCGGCGGCGGGCGCAGCAGATCGCCGATCATAACCGAAACGCGCGCTTCCATCCCGTTCAGGATTGCATTATCTCCGGCGAGCCGCACCAGATCGCGCTGCATTTCGAGCCCGACGATACGGCAGTGCGGCACGCGCGCGGCCAGGCACAACATCGCCGCACCGGCGCCGCAGCCGACATCAAGCACCACCTGATCCGGCTCGACCGGCACCGCCGCAGCAAGAAACACCGGATCGATCGCGGTACGATAGCCCGCAGCCGGCTGGCGCAAACGGACGCGACCGCCGAGCAACCGATCTTCCGTAAAGGCCGGCTCGGCGGCGGCCGCGATGTCCCTCACGGGCCAGTCTCGCCGGCAGTCGCAAGCAGGGCGCGCGCTCGGGTAAAATCATCGTCTGCCACCATTAGGCGACGCGGGATGGCTCCGATGTTGCCCTCTACAAGGCTCGTGTGGTGGTCCAATACGAGACTGTCGATCCCGGAATCGTTCAACAGCGCCTGCACCCAGGAAAGGCGCACAGGATTGTTGGTTCGCAGCAATTCCTTCATCCTATCATTCGGGCTGTAGGAAAAGGGCGGCGGGGCAGGCCTTGACCGGTCTCATCGACATTCTATGCTCTTGCGTATTCCGGCGCGTCAAGCTGATCGGGGTCGCCGACCGAATCGTGACGCCGACATGCAGGAGAGGCAGACCGTGCAGGTAACGGATGGCGATCGATTGCGCGCGGCGCCAAAACCCTCGCTCGACCTCCTAACGCGACTGCTGAGGGAGGACCTCGAGCGTGTTAACCAACTGATCGTCGGGCGCATGCAAAGCCCGGTGGCGTTGATCCCACAGCTCGCAGGCCACATCGTCGCCGGCGGCGGGAAGCGGCTGCGGCCGATGCTGACCCTGGGATGCGCACGGCTGTGCGGCTATCGCGGCGAGCGGCACATCGCGCTGGCGGCAGCGGTCGAATTTATTCACACAGCGACATTGCTGCATGACGATGTGGTCGATGCCAGTGATCTGCGCCGCGGGCGGGACACCGCCAGCGCGATTTGGGGAAACAAGGCGGCGGTGTTGGTCGGTGACTTCTTGTTCAGCAGATCGTTCGAGCTAATGGTTGCAGATGGCTCGTTGCGGATCCTCGAGATTCTTTCGCGTGCGTCCGCGGTGATCGCGGAGGGCGAAGTCATGCAATTGGCGACGACCGGCAACACGGAGACGACCGAAGCCGAATATCTTGCGGTGATCCAGTCAAAAACCGCGGAATTGTTTGCCGCTGCGAGCCGCATCGGTGCGGTGCTCGGCGCGCGCCCGGCGGAGGAAGAAGAAGCTCTCGACCAGTTCGGCCGCAATCTTGGGACGGCGTTTCAGCTGGTCGACGACATGCTTGATTACTCGGCGCGCGAGGCCGAGCTCGGGAAGTGCGTGGGGGACGATTTCCGCGGCGGTAAGATTACCCTGCCTGTGCTGCTCGCCTTCGCCCGCGGCGCCGACGACGAGCGCGGCTTTTGGCAGCGCACGCTCGAAAAGCTGGATCAACGCCCGGGCGATCTTGAGCGCGCAATCGATCTCGTCGAGCGCCGCGGCGGGATCGCCGAAACCCTGGCGCGCGCCCGCAGCTATGCCGCGGCCGCTACGCGGGCGCTGGCCCCATTTCCCGACGGTCCCGAGCGGCGCGCACTTTTCGCCGCCGCCGCTTTTGCCGGTGATCGCAGTTTTTGACGCCGTCCCCCAAGTGCGATTCCTTACCGCGCAGCGGCGTACACACCATATGAAAAACTCGATCGGCAGCCGCCACCTTGCACGCGCGTAGGGTTGGCAGTATAGACCGCACCCGGTCGGCGGAGTGTAGCTCAGCCTGGTAGAGCACTGCTTTCGGGAGGCAGGGGCCGGAGGTTCAAATCCTCTCACTCCGACCAATTCAGCAAAGATTTAAACCTCCACAACTACCGGGCAGTGAACACCTAGGTTCACGTGAAGGTAACAGTCCCCTGGAAAAACGGGCGCCCGGAGCCAGCGCGAGCCTGGCTTTGAGCAGTTTTTGGCCATTTCAAATCCGAAAGACTGATCACTCGCCGGCCCTTGCGTCCGCAATGACGGTCGGCCGATACCAGGTATGCGGCCGGCGACCAACCGGCCGGCCTCGCCCAGAGCGTGTCGGTTGCTTCCCTATCCCACGCTGCCATTCCCGCTTGATCAGCGTTGCCTTGCAGCTCGGCATACCGGCGGCGGCACTCGGAAAGAGCATCGTACAAATCGGCGGTGGCGGTCGACGGGGGCGACGTTCTCACTGTTGAGCGCGATACCCGCAGACCAGCGTCGCTGCCCATGAACGGGTTGCTGCGGTCGATCATGAGCGCCTTCTCGTGCGCGCTTCCCCGCGCCAGCGGCTATCCTGACGTGGACGCTGGCCGCGGCGAGCGTGCTTACACCCTTTGGTGCTCGCACGGAGCCCAACAATCGGCGATCTGCCGCACGCCAACCCCGCTGCCATGCGCGCGGATCAGGGCCGCGCGAATGCCAAACCGGTTGGTCAGCGCGTAGGCGTTGACAGATTTATGCCCGGGCTGCGCCAAAGACGCTAATCGCGAGCAAAGCGCAGTTTTGTTCGAGCGGGAAGCATGTCACGGATTGTCGCAGCCAGCGCCGCGCCGGAGGATGGGCAGGCCAATGTCCAGTTAACATCCCTCCGTCAGACTATGTTCACGCAAACGTGATCAAGCGTGGGGCACCTTCCAGCTACATCGACGCTTATCGTTGTCAACAAATCGTCAAAATCATATCCTTTAGAGGGAGGCAAGGAGTGCCATGCGCTGGACACCAAAGCGTAAGGAGGAAATCACTGAGGCGATTCAGAGCGGGCGGCTCACGGCCGCGGAGGCGATAGAGCGGCACGGATTATCGGAGGAAGAGTTGGCGGCTTGGATGCGCGATTTCCTCGCTCACGGTAGGGCAGGCCTACGGGTTACGAAGCTTCAGCGTTATCGCCCGCGCCCATCGAGGTTCATCTCCGATGACAATGGACACCGGCTGCAGGAGCCGCCGATTGTCACCGTGCCGTCGGATATCCGCTGGAAGGCCCCCTAACCGCGTCTTTGGAAGGCTCGAACCGTAACAGGCCCTGATCTGTCGATCTTTCCGTTTGATCCGGTCCGGGCCCCACCGGCATCCCTCCAATACATTGAGCCATATCAATGCCAAGAAATTCCAGCCCGGTGTTGCTAATCGCGGAGCTGGTCAGGTGCTGCCTGTAAGACTGACCGCCGCGTGGAATATTCGGTGTCGAGGGGAGTCGGCCGTGATGCCGGATCAGGAGTCGCAGGTGCCGATGCGCCGAACTCGCCACCGGATGCCCCCCACTGCATCCGCCTGATCGCTTGTGGATTGATGCGATCAGGCTCGACGTCCAGAATCGGGCCGGCGAGCCCATCGAGAATCCTCAGCCGCACAGAAGTGACAAGGTAACCAACGCGGTCCAGTATCTCGGCGCGGAGCCGGAGAGCGGCGCAAAACACATGTGTTCTGTAATCCGCCAACGGCAAACCCGCGTCCCACATTCCGTCTAGATCACGTCAATCCAAATCCCGGCTGGTGCTCATACCGCCATTGGTTGTACCAGCTCGATCATCGATCGGCTGTCTGGCAACTCCGACAGCAATTAACGCGTCCGGGGATGTTCACCGCAGGCGTCGATATAAAGGGCGAGTTGCCTGCATCCTGCATTCAGCACACGCACCCATCTCTTGCGGGCCACGGCGCTCTGACCA
Source organism: Alphaproteobacteria bacterium (assembly GCA_019237175.1). Classification (GTDB taxonomy): domain Bacteria; phylum Pseudomonadota; class Alphaproteobacteria; order ATCC43930; family CGMCC-115725; genus AP-15. Next base: position 3,641 of record JAFAHP010000617.1, on the reverse strand, counting down.
TCTGATCTGCGCGAAAGAAAGGCTTGGATAATTACCGGCTCAGGTGACGGCGAGCTGCGGGGTCGCGAGGCGATCGCGCCGGCGGCAGGGTCCGCCCGTCACACTGTGGAGCTCGCCAGCGTCGAAGCCGATCAGCATGCCGATGTCCCAAGCGTGCTCATAGGTGTGAAATCTGTCGAAGATCACACGGCCGCCACAAGCACCGAGGAAGGATCCGACCTGAGGGAGGTGACCGGGATTTCGGTGACGCCGGCCTCCGCTCTGCGAGCTAACTGGTGTCAAGGCGTTTGCTTCGCGTCCCGATCAGCGGTGGCGCGCTCACTCTCAGACATAATCGCGGTGTAAAGGCGTTCAACCGCGATGCTTTCGCGGCTCGGGTGGTGGCGGTCGGCCAGCGAGCGGCGCGCCGGCGGGTGGACGATACCGAAGCGCGGCATCAGCGGGTCGCCGAAGGACGTCAACGACCCGAACAGGACGCGTATACGATAGAGCGATACCGCGATCGGAAACCGGTCGATCGGGCGCCCGGCGCCGATCCACACGTCCATATTCCCAGGTCCCCAGTTATAGGCCGCCACGGCGTCCGGCCAATTGGCGTAACGGCGATAGAGATGAGCGAGATAGGCGCGGCCGAGTGTGCGATTTCCGGACAGATCGAATCGATTGCCGCCACCCACATCCGCCGCAGCCGCAGCCGAAACCTGCATCGGTCCCTGCGGCCCGGCGAGCTCGGCGCGCCACATTCGGGGGTCGGCGCCATAATTCGACTCCGCCCCATAGACGCCAAATGCGACGTGGTCGAGCGTTGCGGCAGTTCCGGCGATAAGCGAGCCGGCACTAACCCCAGCGGCGTCGGCCGCGGTCAAAACCGCGGTGATCAGCGCTCCGATCAGGCGATAAGAAGACCAGCAGCGCGCCGCCCATCGCGCGTCTTGCTGGTTATCATTCGAGGTCAAGACGCCGCCCCAAACCGCTTACTCCCAATAGGCGGCGATGATCGTATTGTCGGCACTGAGCAGCAAATTCAGCCGGTTGGGATTATGGGTGATGCCGCGTATCCCGCGATCGGGCGGGATCCAACGCAGGATTTTGGGAAGATCCTCCTCACGTAGGACACCCGGCGCTCCGGGTGCGGCCCGCCCACGTTCGGCGAATTTTTTGCCGACGCAATCATGGCAATCATTCACCATAAGGCGCACCGTCTGGACGCCCGGAATTCGGTCGACTTCGATTGCGTTCTCCGAGGCGCGCACCCGGACGCCTCGAAACGCTTGGCCCTCTTCGAGCGGGAAGACCGCGCTGATTTGAACAAAACCGGTCGCCGTCTCGGTCTGCAGCGGCATTGTGGCGATGAATTGAAGGTCGAGAATGCCGTCGATCGGCTTGCCGACGTAAGTCGGCACCAATTCCGGAGAACTCCAACCCTGAGCCCCGGTGAAGCCGCTGACCCGCACGATGTCGAGTTGCGGCGCGGTCTGGGTGCGCAAGATTTCAACGCTGGTAACGTACAGAACCGGGAGTTCGGTTCCGGGTTGGGCCTCGGTCGGCGAGGTCGGCACGGGCTGACCGAGATTGACCCCCATATAGCCTTCGGTGGGGGGACCCGGATTGACGGTTGGCGGTGCCGGTGTGCCTTGAGCGAATGCAAGCCCGGCCACGCCTCCGGGCATCGCCATGCCAAGCGCGAGTACCCCGAGCCAGCGCAGTGTCTTTATCATCCTGTCCTCCGCATCGACGGACTCGTTTCGCAACTGACTGCGGCTTCGTCGAAACGCTCTCCCTCGCTGGTGATCGAGCCTCGGTCGAAGCCATCGGGTGAGATCTGGTCGAGAGCCTTGAGAATAAGGTCCGTCGTCCGCATTTTGGTCAGGCGGCAGTAGGCGGTTTCGGTGCTGGCAAAGGTGCCGTTTTCGGCCAGCTTGTTGACCGGCTCGCCGCCGCCGCACACCGAAAAATATTCGCATTGGTCGCGACACATCGCCACGCCGGCGTCAATGTCGGCCGACAATCGGACCAAGAGCGGGCTGTCGAGGAGATCCGCGAAGGTTGCGCGATTGACGTTTCCTAGTATGAAATTGTTGTAGGCTGGATTCTTCAAGCCAAGCAATTCCGGGGAAAAAGTCGAGATATTGCCGGCCCAATCGATGCTGGTAACAGCGAAAGGTTGTACCAATTGGTTGTAGAATTGTACTTCCTTCGGCCGAATTACTTGCTGTAACGCGGTTTCGATTTCGCGCAGAAACTTGATCTTTCCGGGCGCCGCGGCCGACAACTTCCAGAATTCGCCAAGAAACCGGTAATAGGCGGCCTCGATGCCACTCGCGCGCAAGGTTTCGGAAATGTGATCACCCTCGGATTCCTCGATGTTAAAGCAGACCCGCTCGATCCCCTCCGCGACGTAAAAATCGAACATCTCGCGCGGCGACGCGATGCTGGCGGCGCTCAGCACCGAGATCACATGAAACGGGATGCTGTGCCGGCGCAGCAGCCGGATCCCGGCGATTGTTCGGTCAAAGGTTCCGCGGCCGGACCGCGTCAGCCTGTTGCGATCGTGAAAATGGCGGGGACCGTCGATGCTTACCCCGAGATTGATCTGTGCTTCGGCAAAAAATGCGCACCAGTCGTCGTCGATCAACGTGCCGTTTGTCTGAAACGAGTGGACAACCTGAAGTCGAGGTGGTCGCAACGATTCGACGAGCCCAAAAGCATCGCGATAAAAGGCAATCGGCAGCACCAACGGTTCACCGGCATGCCACACGACGGATAGACCGTCGCCGAACCAGCCCGAGCTGAAGACTTGCGAAAACAGATTGTACAATGTTTTGCGGGCGATGACCGCTTTTGAAGTTCGATTGGGCAGATAGCAATATTTGCAGTCGATATTGCAAAACGGGGTGGGCTGGACGACCAGCAGCTGGATCGTCGGCACGATGCGTCGCCGATTTTGGAAAAACTAGCCCTTCACCAGTTGCGCCACCAGTTAGGCCAATTGTGCCAGTTATGCCAGTTGTTCCAATTGGGCCAGCCCCACCCCCACCATGGCCGCCAACCCCAACCCCCGTTGCGCCACCAATTACCCCAGGCAAGTCGCAATTTTCCAACCCCATCGTCCTCAATGCCGGCTTTTTGTCGCGCCAGGGCCGAGGCGGCCTCACGGATGGCCGCAAGGCGCTCCGAAACCGGGGCCTCTTGCCGTGCCTGCGGCTGAATCCCCGCCGGGTCCGGTATGGCCAGGCTAGGCGCGGCCGCGCCTAACAATATTGAGGCGCCCGCCACTCCGGCCGGGGCCAGCCCCGATAGGATATTCAAATATTTCTGCCGCAGAGATATCACCAAAGCCTCATCATCGACAAAAGCGGCGACGAAGGGATGCACCCTCAGTCGACCGGACCAACACCGTCAGAGCGACAACCTATGCGGGCCTATAGCAACCACCAGCGACAACGTCAAACCGCCGGCTTCGCCAACGCGTTAGGGTCGCGGACGCTGACCGCGTCAGTTCCTGCTCGGAAGCGGCGCCCCGGCGGGTGTGGTGGCACCGAGCGCCAGCGATACACCTATGGTCCCCGCCGGAACAATCCGGAGAGGGTGATAGATCTTTATGCCGCACAGATGTCGTATCCACCTTCACCCCACAATTC